>SHXO01000008.1 GCA_009693245.1 Betaproteobacteria bacterium
CGCGCCCGCGAAGAACACATAGCGTAGCCATTCGCGATTGTCTCTGAGTACCAGTACTCTTTCATTTGCCATGGGGCGGCTTCCTCGGTCGCGCAGGCACGGGGCGGAATTTCCCCGGTGCACTCCTATCGGCGCATGGGGTATTCTCTTGATCACGACTGCGATGAGAAAAATTACCGGCGCTACGCGGCTATAAGTCATCTTCGGCGACCCGCGCCATAAGGCGGGGACCCCGGAGACTTTCAATGCCATTTGCGGTCGCAAAGGTGTCACGGGCCGCGACAGGGAGGAAGGGCAAGCGGGGCTGATCGCGGCGTTCTTAGGCTTGGAAAACATATACCGATGAAAACCTTATTGATGACTGGCGCCGCGGGCAGTGTAGGCACCATGCTAAGACCTGAATTGGCCGGAAAATACCGACTCAAACTTTCGGACTTGCACCCCATCAAACGGCTCGCCGAGGGAGAGAAATTCGTGCGTGCCGACATCGCGCGGCTCTCGGACATGGTGCGCGTGACCAAGGGGGTGGACGCCATCCTTCACCTCGGAGGATTTTCCGTGGAAGGCCCGTGGGAAGACATCCTGCGCGCGAACATTGTGGGGTGCTACAACTTGTTCGAGGCCGCCCGGCGCAACGGCGTGAAGCGCATCTTGTTCGCCACCAGCAATCATGCCGCCGGGTTTTACCGGCGCGATGAGATCATCGATCATCGCGTGTACCCGAAGCCCGATAGCCGCTACGGGGTATCCAAGGTGTTCGGCGAGCAGCTTGGCAGTTTGTATGCGGACAAGTACGGCATGGAAGTGTTCTGCATGCGTATCGGCAATGTGGCCACGAAGCCGGTGGACAAGCGCCGGTTGTCCATCTGGATCAGTCCGCGTGATCTCGCGCAGTTGGTGTGCATCGGCGTGGACCGGCCTGGCATGCACTTCGAGATCGTCTACGGCGTCTCGGGAAACGAGCGCAGTTGGTACGACAACTCCAATGCCACCCGCGTAGGCTACCGTCCCGCGGATGATAGCGAACCGCAAGCGGCCGAGGTGCTGGCGAGGGAGAAACCTGGCGACCCGGTGGCCGAACTTTACCAAGGCGGAACATTCGTCAAGGCCGAGACCGGGGGAGATCCCTCCCGGCCGGCTCCCAAATCGAAAGGACGCAAGAGATGAGTGCTACCCCGGTGCTGATGGAAAGCGTGGAGGAAGGCGTGGTGACGCTCACCATGAACCGGCCGGACCGCCGCAACGCGCTCAATCTCGAAATGACTCTCGCCATGAGGGAAGCTCTCACACGCGCCGCGGAGGACTCCAGCGTGCGCGCCGTGGTGTTGACCGGTGCTGGACAAGCCTTCTGTGCCGGCGGCGACGTTCAGGCCATGGCGCAGGGCCGGGGGCAAGAGGTATGCGCCGAGGAACGCGCGCGCGCATTGCGGATTCGCGCGGAATCATCGCGGTTGTTGTGCGAAATGCCCAAGCCCACTGTCGCGGTTATCGGCGGAGCCGCGGCCGGTGCGGGTTTAGCGCTCGCCCTGGCGTGCGATTTTCGCGTGGCCGTGAGCGGAGCCAAGATCACCACCGCCTTCGCGAAGGTGGGCCTCTCGGGAGATTTCGGTATCAGTTATTTTCTACCCAGGTTGGTGGGCGCGGCGCGAGCCAGGGAGTTGATGATGCTCTCGCCCGTGCTGGCGAGCGAGGAAGCCATGGCTCTGGGCTTGATCCACCGAGTCTACGGGGCCGGGGAGTTCAGCGTGCAGGCGCGTGCCTTCGTGACTACGCTCGCGCAAGGCCCCACTATTGCCCTGGGGCGCATGAAGCGCAATCTCAACGCTTCCAACGACCGAACGCTCTCCGGCTTTCTGGATAGCGAGTCCGCGATCCAAGTTTCTTGTTTCGGCACCGAGGATCACAAGGCCGCTGCCGCGGCCTTCGTGGAGAAGCGGACGCCGCGATTTCTCGGGCGCTAGCCCAAGGTGTTGAGTGTGCGCATCGCATTGATCGTCAGTAACACGCCCACCAAGACGATGACGAGCGAGGTACCCACCTGAATGCGAACCGCCCAGGCACCGCTTAACCAGTCGAGTACCTTCTGCCCAACCTTGGCCGCGATGATGCCGACGATGACCAAGGTGGCGGCGAAGCCCACGCTGAACACCACCACGGTGAGCAGGCCCAGCATCACTTTCCCTTGAGCCAGCGCGGAGAGCAGGATGGCCAGTGCCGCGGGGTCGGGGAGTAATCCGCCCGCGATACCCAGGACGATCAACACCCACAGGCTCATTTTTCTTCCGTCCACGGAAGGTAGCGCGTGCGAATGTTTGATGCCCCAGCCGTGGCTGTGCCAGCCCATCTCACCCTCGCCATGGGAGTGGGAATGCGGCTGATCGTGGGAATGTTCCGGGTGTCCGTGAGGATGTTCGTGACCGTGGGCAGGCAATGAAGGCATGGCGGTGCCGGCACCTTCTCCCTTGAGGGCGGGCCGCAAGAGTTCTCGCTGAGTCCACAAGGTCCATAGGCCTAATACGATGACTAGAGCCCCGGTGAATAAGGCCAGCCACGCCTCGATGCGCTGGGGAACGAAATGCGAAGAACCCATGGAGGCCAGCACACCCACCAGCACGATGCCGCTAGTGTGAGACAAGGTGACGAAGATGCCCAGGATGACGGCGTCCATGGGCTTGCCACGGGCGCCGACGATGTATGCCGCCGCGATGGTCTTGCCATGGCCGGGAGTGGCTGCATGGACGGCGCCTACCCAGAACGCGGAAGCGAGATAGACGAGGGTTTCGATAGGGTTTCCTTATCCGAACACAGGAAAGGGTTTGAACTTCCCGCCCAGCAATGCGCTGGAGTCTTTCACACCCAACCAACCCTCGATCATGGTGGCGTAGGTGCGGCGGAAATCCGCGGTGTGAATCAAGTTATCGTCTGGAGTGAGTTGCGTAAGGCTTACCGGTGTGCCGTAGTGCCCGCCCTTCACGGGTTTGCCCACGATGAACATGGGGCCCGCGGTTCCGTGGTCGGTGCCCAGGCTGGTGTTTTCCGGTACGCGGCGCCCGAACTCCGAGAAGGCCATCACCACCACGTCGTCCGCGCGGCCGATGCGTTCCAGATCGCGCATGAAGCCATACACGGCATCGGAAACATAGGTGAGCAGGCGTTGGTGGACATCGCCCTGGTGCACATGAGTATCGAAGGAATTATTGCGGTAGGCCACGTAGAACAATCGCGTGGGAAGCCCCGCATGGATCAGCGCCGCGACCTTGGGCAAATCCACCGGGACGATGCCGTAGTCCACGGGTGTTTTGTATTTGGACCAGGCATCGCGCACCAGCGCGGAAGCGTCGCGCGCGCCGCGCGCCACGTCGAGGAGATAGCGGTGGTTGGTGCTACTCGAAGCGGGCGTATCGCTCACCCTTTCGATTAATTCAAGCTCCTGGTAGAAGCTCTTGCGTTGAAACTTCGCAGGGTCGTCGAACACCACGGGCGTGTGAATCTGGCTGCGCACGGCGAGCGATTGCGAAGAATCCACGTTGATGAGGAAATTGCGCTCGCCGCCGGGTTCGAGGGTATCGGCGAGACGCCCGACCCAGCCGTACTCCTGCCCGCTGTTGGGCGCGGCCGTGTGCCAATAGGCCATGGAGGCGAAGTGCGAGAAGCTTGGGTTGTCGTAACCGCAGCCGTGCACGACGGCGAGCTTGCCGTCCTTGTACAAACTTTCGAAGCCGGCCATGCCGGGGCTAAAGCCGTAGCGGTCGTCGATCTTGCGCAGTTTGTTCGCCTTGAGGCCCACGGTGGGGCGCTGGCGGTAGTAGGCATCGTCGGTGTAAGGCACCACCGTGTTGAGGCCATCGTTACCGCCCGATAATTCGAGCACGACCAGGATGCGGTTGTCGTTGGCGTCTTTCATGGCCGCCTGCGCCGCTTGGCCGAATAACGCGGGCAATACGCCCGCCGTGTGAACGCACAAGCCGCCAAGGCCTGCCTTGAGTAACGCGCGTCGTGTTGGCATGTCGGTGCTCCTTATCCTAAGCCTGCGTAGCTGGAAACAAAATGGATGCGCTCGCTTCGGCAACATACGTGTTACGAACAAGGGGAGGTTCCCCTTGTTTATCCCCCGGAAGGAACAAGGGGACGGCCCCTTGTTGATCCCCGAAACCAGGCAGAAGTTGGGCGAAGTTTTTTCCAAATTTGTCATCGATTAACTCGTTAGCGCCTAGCTGGTACTCGGGGCTGCTCAGCATGAGGTGCAACATCATGCGCAGCCCATCTTCCATGTAGGTTTCCGCGGCGCTCAAAGAGCCGGTACCCAATTCCTTGTTGAGGAATTTCACCAGCGCGTCGCGCTCGCCCGCATCCAGGGAAACGCTCAAGAAGCGCTGCGCGAAATAATCCACGGCCTGCGCGGTGGTCTTCAAGCCGCGCGCCTTTACCATGGCGGCGAGATCCAAGTGCGCAACGTGGCGGGGAATGGGCTTTACTTTTTCGACTGCCTTTTGCCAGCCGCGGTAGCTGGCGTAGCGGGTATTGAAATCCTCGTCGCGGTCGGCCATCTTGTTGGACATGGCCATCATGTCGCCGCCGCCCATGTCCTTGCCTTCAGGAATCGTAGCCGTGCTGATGTCCATGCCTTGCGATATTTTCTCGTGCACGGCGCGAATTTCGCTGCCGGTAGGGTAGACCGGGTAGCGATCCGCCGGAATGTAGGTGATGTCCGGGAACATGATGTCGCGGATGTAGTTGGCGCGCTCCATCAGCAACCCTGGGGTGATCCAGCTACGACCATAGGCCCAGCCCGCGACCGTGGGCGGGCGTAGCAGATTCTGCCCGAGGGCCGTGGTGACTTCGTTGAAATCCGGAACGCCCGGTATTTCCCTTAGCCCCAATTTGCGATAAGTGGAAACCGCCAGTTCCACCGGGCTCTTGATACGCGTGCCCATGGCGGAGGCGCTGTAGAAGTCCTTCGACAGGAATATCGTTTCCAGCAGCGGTGCGATGTCGTAGCGGTTATCGCGCAGCACCGCGCCCAGTCTCTTGCGCATTTCGGGCGTGATCTCGTCGCTCACAAAGAAACGGTAAATCTTGCCGGCGAGAAACTCGGCCGTAACGGGCTGCTGCAAGATGATGTCGATGGCCTGCACACCGTCGAAGCGGCCGCGATGGCCCAGCAGCAATTTTTCGGCGTCGTCGTGCTGCTCACGGTTGACGACGAACCTGGTATCGGCGTAGTTCCAACCGGTGAAGGCGCGCGCCGCTTCGCGAATATCCTTCTCGCTGTAGTTGCCCACGCCCATGGTGAACAATTCCATGATCTCGCGCGCGAAGTTCTCGTTGGGCGCACCCTTGACGTTCACGCCGGCATCGAGATAGGACAGCATGGCGGGATCTTGCGCCACGCCGATGGCCAAGTCGCGGAAATTGCCCAATCCTTTGTTCTGAAACATCTGCAGCTGGATGAGCATTTTTCGGTAGTCGCGCACTTTCTCTTCGCTGGTGGCGAAGTGGCCGTGCCAGAACAGCGCCATTTTTTCTTCCAGGGGCCGTTGCGTGGCCACCATGCGGTTGGCCCACCAGTAAGCCACCCGGTTAGTCTCCAGGCGGCTGGCGCGCAGCCAGTAGAAGAATTTATTCACCACCGGTTGCAAGGGCCGGTTGCCGGCGGGCTTCACCTTCACGCCCAAGGCTTCGCCCTTTGCCTTGGCTTGGTCCGTGGTAGCGGGGCGGCTCACGGGGAAGGGTTCGATCCCTTCATCGTGAATGCCGGAATGATCGAAGGCGGGAAGATCGTTGGGGATATTCTTCGGGCGCACCAGCGCTGCCACCGCTTGCTTGGGTGTCATGGCGGCGAAGCGGGCGACTTCCTCTGGTGTGCCGCCGAACCCAGCGCGTTCGAGCAAGTGAGCGGCGCGATCCTCGCTCCAATCGCTGGCGGAAATGGCTTGCAGGTCACCGCTCCATTGGGCAGGACCGGGGCTCAGGCGCTGGCCGGCCGAGGCGGCTTGCATGCATAGGCTGGCGAACGCCAGGACAAGCAGTGGATTCGTGAATGCTTTGGACATTGGTTTTCCTTCTGAACCGAAGGCGAAAGGATACACGGCCAGAACGCTTGCGGCTGGAGGCCGGAAAATTTAGTGCGGCGGCTGGAGGGCGGGATTGAAGAACCGGAACCGGTTCTTGCCGCTTTCCTTGGCGAAGTACATGGCGGTGTCGGCGTTACGGATGAGAATCTCCGCGCTTTCTCCGTCGTTCGGGTAGATGCTGATGCCCGCTGTGAGTGTGACTCCGATGTCGTGATTTTCGATGCGGAAGGGCTGGCTCATGGCTGCGGTGATTTTGCGTGCGACCGCGCCCGCATCGGCACCTTCCTTGAGTTCGGGTAGCACGACGACGAATTCGTCGCCGCCCAGGCGGGAAACCGTATCGATCTCGCGCACGCAACTGCGCAAGCGCTCGCTCATGCCCTTGAGCAGCAAGTCGCCGGCGTGATGGCCATAGCGGGCATTGACTTGTTTGAAGCCATCGAAATCGAAGAACAGCATGCCCACGAGGCTCTTGTTGCGCTGGGCGGCGGCTACCGCTTGTTCAAGGCGGTCCACCAGCAACAACCGGTTAGGCAGCCCGGTGAGCGCGTCGGAGTAGGCGAGTTGGAATATGCGCGCCTCCCCGATTTACCCCGCACCAGCGAGCCATGAAAAGTGCCAGCACCGTGCATACGCGCCGCGTGCTTTCCAAGCACACCGACTCGTCGATGCCATGAATGTGAGTGGCCTCCGGGCCGTAGCAAGTGGCCGGGGTGGATCCGTACAGATTGAATACCCGGATGTCCGTGGTGCCTGACATGTCCATCCACCGCGGCGGCGTACCGCACACTTTTTCATGGCTGGCGCGCAGTACCTCTATGGACGGGTGGCCGGTATCCACTAGACAACCCTCCGATTGCAGGCCTGCGTAGGTCACGCGAACGATCACTTCAGCGAGCTTCGCATGTTCTTGCGCGGTTTGCCGCAGTGCGGACTCCACTGCTTGTTGGGCCTCCTTGACGCTCATGCCTGGATAAAAGCCGGCGCGAATGTCCATCACGCAGCGCGTGGCCACCGACGAGTGCCATTCGCCGCCGCGAATTTTTCCAAGATTGAAGTTGATGGGCCGCTCATGCTGTGCGAACGCCGGGTGCCGGTTCGCGGGCTCGTTCCATTGCGCCTCCAGGCGTTTGAGTCCCTGATAGAGGGCGAACGCGGCTTCGATAGCATTGATTCCACGCTGGGCTTGAAACACGTGAGCGGGCCGCCCCAGCACCTCCACGCTCAACCAGAGCACACCCACCTGGGCGCGCAGCACAGTTTCGTTGAAAGGTTCGGGAATGATGGCCGCATCCGCCCGGTAACCTTGCGCCAGACAGGCCAATGCTCCGTTACCCGTGCACTCCTCCTCCACCACGGATTGCAGATAGACAGGAGCGGCGGGTTCTAGCCCGAGCTGGCGAAGGCTTCGATAAGCCATGACGTAGGCGGCGATTCCTGCCTTCATGTCACCGGCTCCCCGGCCGTAGAGCCGCCCCTTGTCCACGCGGGGTTCGAAAGGCGGCGAGGCCCAGAGTTCTTCAGCGCCGACTGGCACCACGTCGATATGGCCGTTGAGGATGAGCGAGCGGCCTGACCTTTTGCCGGGTTCATGCACGCCAACGACATTGTCATGCCGGTGCCAGTGGCCCGTCACGGGCGCATATCCTGGCATACCCTCCAGTTTTTTTGGATCCACCGGGAAGCGGTCGGTTTTCAATCCGAGGCCTTGGAACAGGCCTTCCATGAAGTCCTGGGCGCTGGCCTCTTCTCCCATCAGGCTTGGAAACCTTACCAAGGTGGAGGTGAGCTCGCACAAGGCCTTCGCGTTGTCGTTCACCGCGGCGATGATTTCGGCTTCCAGATTCGGATCTACTTTGGCATCTAGCATGTTGCATTACCGGTACTAGTGGCTGGTAGATTAACTTGAAATGTTGCGATTGGCGAAGAGGCCGGGCATGATTCGCCCTCTTTCATGACCGGCGCATAAGAATGGGTTCAAAAAAGGAAGCAGAACAATGAAAGTGCTGGTCCTGGGGGCGGGCGTGGTGGGGACCACGAGCGCATGGTTCCTCTCCAAACTCGGGCACGAGGTGGTGGTGGTGGACAGGCAGCCGGTATCGGGGATGGAAACCAGTTTTGCCAATGCGGGGCAGATATCCGCGAGCCACGCGGAACCTTGGGCTAATCCAGGGGCGCCCATGACGATCCTGAAATGGCTGGGACGAGAAGACGCGCCCTTGCTGTTTAGGCTGCGTGCCGACGCCGCGCAATGGGGATGGGGGCTACGATTCTTGCGCGAATGCCTGCCAGGGCGAACGCATCGCAACACCTTGCAGCTCTTGTCCCTGGGTGTGTACAGCCGTGGCGTCCTCAAGGAGTTGCGCGAGGACTCAGGTATTCAGTACAACCACCTGGAGACGGGTATCTTGCATCTGCACAGCGAGCTCAAAGCCTTCGACAAGGCGGCCAGTCACGCACAGATGTACGCGAAGATGGGTTGCCGCATCGACGTGCTCGATGCCAAGCAATGCATCAAGACCGAGCCCGCGCTGGCCAAGTCCAAAATGACATTGGTGGGGGGAACGTACGCTCCGGATGACGAGTCCGGTGATGCCCATGCGTTTACCCGGGCCGTGGAGGAGTACGCCATCGCGCATGGCGTGCGCTTCCGGTTTGGTTCGACGATAGTTGGGTTCGAATTTTCGCCTTCCAAGATCCGCGGCGTTCGTGTGCGCGATTTGCAAGACCGAACCGAAACGCTTAAGGCCGACGCTTACTTGGTATGCCTCGGAAGCTATAGTCCCTTGTTGCTGCGCAACCTGGGCATTCACATCCCGGTGTTTCCGGTCAAGGGCTACTCGGTGACGATTCCCATAGAGAATCCCTACCATGCCCCCCAGGTGAGCGTTACCCACGAGATTTTCAAGATCGCGTGTTCTCGGTTGGGGTTGCGCCTGCGCGCGGCGGGCACCGCGGAATTAACGGGCTACGACACTTCCGTGACGGCTTCGCGCTGCGAGTCGCTCCTCAATCGCGTGAAAGACCTCTTCCCCGAGATGGGCGGATTCGGCCGGGCCCAGCGCTGGGCTGGCCTTCGTCCCGCCACGCCTAGCAACGTTCCCATTATCGGAAAGTCGAGTTACGATAACCTGTACATCAACACAGGCCATGGAACCCTTGGCTGGACGTTGGCCTGTGGGTCTGGGCAGGCCATCGCGCATATCGTTTCAGGAAAAAAACCCGAAGTTGACTTCGGGTTTTTGTAAGGTGAGATGTGAGACGTTAAGGGCGAAGCGTGAGACGTAAGGGCCGGTTCACGCTTCACCTCTCACGCTTCACGCATTCACGCCTTCCTCAGAGCATCCCGGATATCGCGAAGCAGCACTATGTCCACGGACGCCGGGGCGGGTGCCGCGGGCGGGGCGGCCGGCGCTTCTCGCTTGAGCCGGTTTACCTGTTTGATCATGAGGAAGATGACGAAGGCCAGGATGATGAAGTTGATGAGAATGGTAATGAAGTTGCCGTAAGCGAACACGGGCACGCCGGCCTTCTTCAAGGCATCGAGCGAGTTGGCGGTTCACGCGGGTGCTTCGGCCAAGGCGATGTACATGTTGGAAAAATCGATCTTCCCCACGATTCTTCCCACTACCGGCATGATCAGATCGTTGACGGCAGAATCGACGATCTTGCCAAAGGCCGCGCCTATGATGACCCCGACGGCGAGATCCATCACATTGCCCTTCATGGCGAATTCCTTGAACTCCGATGTGAAACTCATTCCGGTCTTCCTTATTGGTGTGGAGGCCGTATGCTAATTGAATAATCGCGGGACGGCACCCGCCCTCAGGGGGGTGCGGGGAGGCGCCGGGCGGATGCAAAATGCCTGGCCCAGTAGGGGAGGGTGAGGCTCTCGGCTCTGACAGCGCCTCCCGAGGATGGAGCGTGAACGAAGCGCTGGCCGCCCAGATAAATGGCGACATGGGAGTTGCGCTTGCCTTCCACATGGAAAAATAACAGGTCCCCCACGCGTAGTTCACTCGGTTCGATGGCGAAGCTGGCGCCTAGCAATCCCCGGGTATCTCTGGGAACGGCCAGGCCGAGTTTGCCGTAGCTAAATTGGACAAGGCCGCTACAGTCAAACCCGCGAGGGGTATTGCCGCCTCGTTTGTAAGGCCGGCCCAACATGGATATCGCGATTTCGGCGGCTCGCGCGGCGAAATCGGGCTCGGCATGAGGCATGGCCTCGGTGGCCGGCGCAGACTCCGTTTCCGCCTCGGGGGGCGGTGCCGGAGCACGTCGTTCCGGGGGCGGTGGCGTGGTGGATTGCGCCTCGGGAATTTCAATGGCGGGTGTGGCAGCTCGCGGCGCGGGGGCGGGCTCGGGTTCTGGAAGCGGCACGGTGATGCAGCCCGCCAGTATTGCCGGGGCAAGTGCGCCCAGGCGCGAAATTATTTTTCGTCCCATTCGCGTTCCTGGAGCAATCTCCATTGAATTTTTCCCGTGCCGGAACGTGGCAGCGCATCGAGGAATTCTATTTTGCGAGGAATCTTGTAGGCAGCCATGTTGTCGCGCGACCAAGCGATGATGCTTTCTTCGTCAAGTTTCGCTCCCTCCTTTAATACCACGTAGGCCTTCACGGTTTCTCCACGCCTACCGCCCGGTGCCGAGACCACGGTGGCTTCCTTGATACTCGGATGGTTGTATAAAGTGGCTTCCACCTCCGCGGGCCAGACCTTATAGCCCGCGGCATTGATCATGCGTTTGATACGGTCGGACATGTAGAAAAAACCGTCCGCATCGATGCGTCCTAAATCGCCGGTGCGCAAGAAACGCTTGCCGTCCAATTCAACCATCGCGGTTTGTGTTGCCTCGGGATTTTTCCAATAGCCCTTGAAGACCTGGGGGCCGCGCGAGAGAATTTCGCCCGGTTCGTTGGTGGCGGCTGGCAGCAAGGTTTGTGGATCCACCACGATGGATTCCGTATCGAAAGTGGGAATTCCCAGGCATTGCCGGCGCAAATCGCTTGGAGGATTCACATGAGTTTGGGAAATGGTTTCCGTCATCCCATAACCCTCCATATAGTGCACGCCGCAACGCTCGTGGAGTTGCCGCGCCACGGCTTCAGGCATGGCGAGCCCGCCCCCGAAAATGTTCCGCAAGGACGACAGGTCGCGGTTCGCGGTGTTTGGGTGCGCCAGTAAGTCCACCACCATGGTCGGGACGTTGGCCCAGTGAGTGCATCCGTAACGCGCGATCATCGTGCCCGCGATGCTGGCGTCCCAGCGCGGCAAGAGCGCGATGGTGGGGCCCGTGTAAATGGGCCCGTTCATGCTATGTTGCATGCCCGTGACGTGGAACATGGGCGCGGTGGCGAGCGAGACGGATTGCGATCCTACGCCTTCCCACAGGGCTCCGCCCACCGCCGTGGTGAGAACGGTTTGGTGCGTGTGCATGCATCCCTTGGGTCTTCCAGGGGTGCCTTAAGTGTAGAGAATGGCGCACAAGTCATCCGTCACGGCGCTGGCTGGCCGCCGTGTGATGTTTGCCGATAGGGCGTCCATCCAGGGGTAAACCCCCGCCGGAGTGTAGGAATGGTGTTTGTCCGCGAGGAATTCCGGAATGGGCAAGGAAGTTTGCTCGGTCAAATAATCCGAATAGGCCGCCAGGACGGCGTGGCCGAAGCGTGACCCCAGCAAAGGTTCGAATTGCGGCCACAGTTCGTCTCCGACGATGGCGGTGCGAGCGCCGCTGTCGTCAAAATAGTGATCCAGTTCGCCCGTGACGTTCATGGGACTCACGGGAACCACCACGGCGTCCGCTCTCAGAATCACGTAGTAGCCAATTAGAAATTGCGGCGAGTTTTGCAGAGCGAGAAGAACGCGGTCCGCGCGTTCCACCTTGCAGCGATGTTGAAGAAATCCGGCGAGGGCTTCCACTAGGCGGTGAAATTCCGCGTAGGTGATGCGCGGATCGTAGAAAATGATCGCGGTTTTGTCTGGATAGCGCCGCGCCGCTACCTCCAGGTTGTAGCAAAGCGTGGTCTTGGGAACGATGAGCGACATGGGAAACTGCTTGGGCCAAAGAGTATAGTCGCTGGGTTGCATGAGCGCGGAGCCGGTTTCGTGGATCAGAAGCAAGAGTAATGCATGCGGCGGCCAGCCATGCGACGAGCGAGAGTATTACTTGAGGAGCGCTGCCGCTGCCATGGCAATGATGAGTTCCAAGTTCAACCATGCGATGCAAAGGAGGGGCGATGATGCCGCCGATTAAGAAGTTCGCGCAGTTAAGCTGGATCATGGTGGCTCTGCTATCGGTAACGGGGCTGGTGCTCGCCGAAAAAAAATACGGCCCAGGTGTCACCGATAGCGATATCAAACTCGGCCAGACCATGCCCTACAGCGGAACGGCCTCGCCCTACGGGGTGATTGGCAAGACGCAACTTGCCTACTTCAAGATGCTCAACGAGCAAGGCGGCATCAACGGCCGCAAGGTGAATCTGATCAGCCTGGACGATGGATATTCCCCGCCGCGCACGGTGGAACAAGTGCGCAGGCTGGTGGAAGAGGAGCAGGTGCTGGCGTTGTTTCAGACCTTGGGCACACCCACGAACAGCGCCATCCACAAGTATGTCAACGCCAAGAAGGTGCCGCATCTCTTCGTCAGCAGCGGCGCGACGAAATGGGGGGATCCGAAGAATTTCCCCTGGACCATGGGCTTTAATCCCAGCTACCAGATCGAATCCAGGATCTACGCGAAATATATTTTGAAGCACAAGCCGGATGCGAAGATCGCCGTGCTCTACCAGAACGACGATTCGGGCAAGGACTATCTCAAGGGTTTCAGGGATGGTTTGGGTGCGAAGGCGAACATGATCGTGGCGGAAGCGAGCTACGAAGCCACCGACGCCACGGTGGACTCGCAGATCATCTCCCTCAAGGCCTCCGGTGCGAACGTCATGTTCACCCATGCCACGCCCAAGTTCGCAGCGCAATCCATTCGCAAGGTGGCCGACACCGGCTGGAAGCCGCTGCATTTTCTGGTCAACGTCGCGAGTTCCGTAGGTGCTACGCTGGTACCTGCGGGACTGGACAAGTCGGTAGGACTCATCACCGCGCTATATCTGAAGGATCCCACCGATACGTTGTGGGCCGCGGATCCTGGGATGAAGCGCTGGCGCGAGTTCATGTCGAAGTACATGGCGGGCGCGGATCAAACGGACTCGCTCTATGTGTGGGGTTACGGGGCTGCGCAGATCATGGCCCACGTGCTGAGAGCCTGTGGTGACGACTTGTCGAGAGAAAATCTGATGAAGCAAGCTACCAGCATCAAGGATGTCACGCTCGATGTAACCTTGCCGGGAATCAAGCTCAATACGGGCCCCGATGATTATTTCCTCATCGAACAACTCCAGCCGGCGCAATTCGACGGCAAGCGCTGGGTGCTGTTCTCCGAGGTGATGGGGCACGAGTAGTCGCTACGCTGTTTATCGATCTTTTCGTAATTCAGGATACATTCCTCCCTCACCCTCGGTCCCTCTCCCGGTTGGCGAGGGAAGCAAAAAAAGCCCTTCTCCCGCCGGGTGAAGGGTGGGGATGAGGGAAACGACCTGGAATGGAAGTTCTGCCTGTATTTTGGATGCCCAATAAGTTCAACGAATAGGGGAGATGCCATGCTTATGATACGAAAGATCCTGCTTGCAGTGATCGCCTTAACCTTGCTTGGACGCGAAAGCGTCCAAGCGGCGGAGCCGCTTCGCATTGCCACGATCCAACCCCTGTCCGGGCCCTTCGCGTTGCAAGGCGAGGAGATCGCCAGGCAACTCAAGGCCATGGCCGAGCGCTTCAACGCCAAGGGCGGGCTCTTCGATGGCCGCAAGATCGAGATTGTCGCCCTCGACGGCAAGGCGAACGCGCAGGACAGTTTGCTGGCGCTCAAGCAAGCCACCGACGCGAACATCCGTTACATACACTCGAACATATCGAGCGTGGTGCACGCGCTCTCCGATGGCATCGCCAAGTACAACGCGCGCAATCCGGAGCGCCGCGTCTTGCTCATCAATACCGACGGGCGCGATCCGGCGTTGAGCGAGGCGAAATGCAAATTCTGGCATTTCCGTCTTAACTACCACACCGATACCGAAGTTAATTTCTTGACTGACTATCTTGCGCGCGATCCCGCGGTACGCAAGGTCTACCTTATCAATCAAGACTATGCCTATGGACAGGCGATCCAGCGCGCCTCGCGCGAGCAACTGCCGCGTAAACGCCCTGACGTGCAGATCGTGGGAGAGGATTTCATTCCGCTCGGTAAAGTGAAGGATTTCGCGCCCTACGCCGCGAAAATTCGTGCCTCCGGGGCCGATAGCGTCCTCACGGGGAACTGGGGCAACGACATGTTCCTTCTGGTGCGAGCCGGGCACGATGCGGGGCTCGATGTACGTTACTACGTGCTGGTGGGAAACATCGCGGGGACCACCGCAGGCCTGGGCGCCGCCGGCGTAGGCAAAGTCTTCAGCCTGTTTCCCTGGCATGCCAACGCCGAATCCAATCCCTACGAAAGTTTCAACGAGGAATACAAGACGAGGTACAAGAGCACGTCGAATTTCGATTACATCCCGGCGCACCGGGCCATCACGGTGTTAGCCCAAGCGGTGGAGAAAGCACGCAGCGACGATCCCTTGAAAGTTGCCTACGCTCTGGAGGGCATGGCGTTCGAGGGGCAAGAGGGCAGAACATGGATCCGCCGGGAGGATCATCAGATGGTCACGCCGCTCTACCTCGCCCGTTTAACCAAGGCCGGCGAACCCGGCGTCAAGTACGATGTGGACAACACGGGCTTCGGTTGGAAGACCGTGTCGAAGGTCGAGGCCAAGGATGCCGTGCCACCGGTCAAGTGTGTCATGGAAAGGCCGTGATACGGTTTGGCCCGCCTGCGCGGCGCGTGGCTTTACCCGGTCTTTGCCTTGTGGCAGTATCCGCGCATCAATTTAATAAATAAGACAGCATGGGGGAGGCACGGGCACCATCGGCGCAGGCGCTTCTTGGCATCGAGGACGTGACGGTTCGCTTTGGCGGCATCGTCGCGCTGGATGGCGTTTCCTTTCAAGTAGGCGTGGGCCAGATCGTCGGCCTCATAGGCCCCAACGGGGCGGGTAAAACCACGCTTTTCAACTGCCTGTCTCGGCTTTACAACTATGAGCGCGGAACCATTCGTTTCGAGGGCCGGTCCTTGACCGAGGTGCCGCGCCACGAAATCGCCGGTTTGGGGATTGGGCGCACCTTTCAGAATCTCGCCTTGTTCCGCACCATGACGGTGAGGCAAAACGTCATGCTCGGCGGCCATTGCCGCACGCGTGGCGGCTTCTTGGTGAATCTGATGCGTCTTCCCCTTTCCAAGTTCGAGGAGAATCACCTGGAGCGCCAAGCTTCGGATCTGATCGGCCTGCTCGATCTTGGCCCGGTGCAACATAAGCGCGTGATGGACCTTCCCTTCGGTACGCAAAAACGAGTGGAACTCGCTCGTGCACTGGCGAGCCGGCCGAAGCTGCTGCTGTTGGATGAACCCGCGGGTGGTTTGAATCATGATGAGGTAGGCGATCTCATGAACATGATCCGCCGCCTGCGAGATGAGTTGAATCTCACGGTGTTGCTGGTGGAGCATCACATGAACCTGGTGATGCGGGTGTCGGATAAGGTCGTGGTGCTCGATTTCGGCCGCAAGATCGCCGATGGAAAACCCTCGGAAGTGCAAGCGCACCCAGATGTCATTCGCGCTTATCTCGGGGCGGAATGATGAGAGACTAATGGCGGCGATACTGGAATCCACTGGATTGACAGCGGGCTATGGCGCGACGCAGGTGCTGCAGAATGTCGCGTTCAGCGTGGAAGAGGGCGGTATCACCGCCATTCTCGGCGCCAATGGCGCGGGGAAAACGACCTTGCTGCGCGCGGTATGCGCCATGGTGAAGCGCAACGGCGACCTGCGTTTGGGCGGGCAAGACATCAGCGCCAAGGCAACCGAGGATATCGTGCGCCTAGGCGTTGCCCAGGTGCCCGACGGGCGCGGGACGTTCGTCGATTTCACCACGGAGGAGAACTTGCGCGTGGGGGCCTACACGCGCAAGGACAAGGCCGGTGTGGCGCAAGATTTGGAGCGCGTTTTCACCTACTTCCCAAAATTGAAGGAGCGTCGCGGCCAGCAGGCGGGAACGCTCTCGGGTGGCGAGCAGCAGATGCTGGCCATCGCGCGCGCGCTCATGCTGCGGCCGCGCCTGCTATTGTTGGATGAGCCTTCTTTCGGTTTGGCGCCATTGATCGTGCAGGAGATCTTTCGCATCATGCGGCGCATCAACCAAGAAGACAACGTGAGCATGCTGCTGGTGGAGCAGAACGCAAAGCTTGCCTTGGATCTCGCCGGCCACGCCTACGTATTGGAGACTGGGCGGGTCGTGGCTTCCGGGCCTTCTGCTCAGATTCAAAAAGACGAGACCGTGCGCCGGTCCTATCTCGGGCACTGAACAGGCGGCGGGGGCGATGAAAGAATACGAACAATTCGATGCGGTGGGCATGGCGAATCTGGTTCGCACGAAGGCCGTGAGCGCGGAAGAATTGCTCGAAGCCGCCATTACGCGCAGCGAAGCGCTGCGCACCAAGATCAACGCGCTCTGTGTCCCTTGTTACGAGCATGGGCGCGAGGCCATCAAGCGCGGCCTGCCGCCAGGACCGTTCGCGGGCGTGCCCTTCGTGCTGAAGGATTTGCACGCGCTGTGCAACGGCACGCTGAGTTCCTATGGCAGCCGCTTCTTCATGGACAATGTGGCGGACCACGACACCGCGCAAGTCGCGCGCTATAAAAGCGGCGGCCTGGTGATTTTCGGTAAATCTAGCACGCCGGAGTTCGGCCTCACCGTGACCACGGAACCCAAGATATATGGCCCCACACGTAATCCCTGGAACGCGGACTACATGGCCGGTGGTTCCAGCGGCGGTGCCGCAGCGGCGGTGGCGGCGGGCGTCGTGCCCGCGGCGCACGCCACCGATGGGGGCGGTTCCATTCGCATTCCCGCATCGTGCTGCGGCTTGGTGGGATTGAAACCCACGCGAGGGCGCAATCCCGCCGGGCCGGACAGAGGTGAGGGATGGTCGGGCATGAGCCACGAACATGTGGTTACCCGCTCGGTGCGCGACAGTGCCGCCTTGCTCGATCTCACGGCGGGGCCCGATCTGGGCGCACCCTATTTCGCCGAGCGGCCCAAGCGTCCCTTCTTGGCGGAAGTGGGCGCCGATCCGGGAAGACTGCGCATCGGTTTGGCCTTGCGCACCCCGGCGGGTGAGGCGTTGCACGCCGAGTGCGCGGCAGCGGTGCGTGACGCGGCCTTTCTGCTCACCGCCCTGGGACATCACGTGGAAGAGGTGGCATTATCCGCGCTTCCCGAAGATTTTTCCGAATCCTTCCGCACCGCCATCGGCGGGAGTGTTCGCGCGGCGGTGGATAGTTACGCGAAGAAAAAGGGGAAGACCGCGCAGCGCGAACACTTCGAGTACGTGACATGGATGTTCTACGAGATGGGCGGAAAAGCGAGTGCGGCCGATTATGCGCGGGCCGTGCTGGGCATCCATGGGGCCGGCCGCCACGTGGCGCAATGGTTCACCGGTTTCGATCTGCTGCTCACACCCACCCTACCGGATCCTCCCCAGAAAATCGGCGTGTTCAACATGGATTCTCCAGTGCTGGACGATTACGCTCGCGCGATTACCCGGCTCACCTCCTTTACCGCGCCCTTCAACGCCAGCGGTTCGCCGGCGGTGAGTCTGCCGTTGCATTGGACGGCGGACGGATTACCCGTGGGCGTGCAACTGGCCGCGCCTTATGGCGAGGAAGCGATCCTGATTCGCGTGGCAAGCCAGTTGGAAGCAGCGAAGCCGTGGTTCAACCGAAGGCCATCGCAATGAGCTTCCTCCTCCCTCCTCCCCCCTCCCTCCTCCCTTAGAAGGGCCATGGAAGCCTTCCTCCACCAAGTATTCTCAGGGCTTGCCACCGGCGGTATATACGCCAGCTTGGCGCTCGCGTTGGTGATGATTTACCAGTCCACCAATCACATCAATTTCGCTCAAGGCGAGATGGCGATGTTCAGCACCTATCTCGCGTGGACCATGGCGCAGGCGGGCTTTCCCTTTTGGATAGCCTTCGGAGCCACCATCGCGATTTCCTTCGTGGCAGGCGTGATCATCGAACGCGTGATCATCCGTCCCGTGGAGAATGCGCCGGTACTCTCGGTGGTGACCGTGTTCGTCGCGCTCCTAGTCATTCTCAACAGCGTGGCGGGGTGGATCTACACGTACACGATCAAGACTTTTCCCAGCCCCTTTCCCGCCGCGCCGCCCTTCGGCAATAAATACATTTCCTCGCACGAACTGGGCACCATTGGCATCACTTTGGTGATGCTCGTGATGTTGTACTGTTTCTTTCGGTTCACGCCCCTGGGACTCGCGATGCGCGCGGCGGCGCAGAATCCCGTGTCCAGCAAGCTCGCCGGTATTCGGGTGAGTTGGATGCTGGCTTTGGGCTGGGGCTTGGCGGCGGCCGTCGGTGCCGTTGCGGGCGTGCTGGTGGCCCCGGTGATTTATCTCGAACCCAACATGATGGCCGGTGTGCTGCTCTATGCCTTTGCCGCCGCCTTGATGGGCGGTATCGATAGTCCCTTCGGCGCCGTGGTCGGAGGCTTTCTCGTGGGTGTCGTGGAAAATTTGCTGGGGGCCTACGTGATTGGCACCGAATTAAAACTCACGGTAGCGCTGGCCATCATCATTGTCGTACTGCTTGTCAAGCCGAGCGGATTCTTCGGCAAGGTGTTCGTGAGGCGCGTATGAGCGAGGTCATGAAGAGTCCCGCCTCCAAAATCACCGGCATCATCGCGCTCATCGTGCTGGCCACGGTGCTGCCGTTTTTCATCAGCAACTACCGCGTGTTCCAGTTCAACATGGTGCTGGTCTACGCCATCGTGTTGCTGGGCTTGAATCTGCTCACGGGGTACAACGGGCAGATCTCCTTGGGCCACGGTGCTTTCTACGCCATCGGCGCCTACGTGGCCGCCGTATTGATGGACAAATTCGGCTGGCCCTATTGGAGCACCATTCCCGTGGCGGGTATTGTGTGCTTCGTGTCGGGATTCTTGTTCGGCATGCCGGCGCTGCGCTTGAGCGGGCATTACCTCGCGCTGGCGACCTTTGCCTTGGGCGTCGCGATGCCGCAGTTACTGAAGTACAAACATCTGGAAGAATGGACAGGGGGTGTGCAAGGCATCGTGATCATGAAACCCGATCCGCCCTTCGGGTTGAAGATCACCCCTGATCAATGGTTGTATCTCTTCACGCTTGCCATCACCGTGGTGATGTTCGTCCTTGCGTGGAATTTACTGAGGGGGCGGGTGGGCCGCGCACTGGTGGCCATTCGCGACCACCCCGTCGCGGCGGAAGCCATGGGTGTCAACATCTCGCTCTACAAGACCATGACCTTCGGCATCAGCGCCTTGTATACCGGCGTTGCCGGCGCGCTAGGCGCCATCGTCATTCAGTTCGTGGCACCCGACAGCTTTCCAACGGGGCTGTCCATCAGCTTCATGGTGGGTGTGGTGATAGGCGGCGTGGCCTCCATTTCCGGAGCCATCTACGGCGCCTTCTTCATCCAATTCGTTCCCAACTTCGCCGACCAAATTTCCAAGGCCGCGCCTTGGGCAGTCTACGGATTGTTCCTTCTATTTTTCGTCTACCTCATGCCTTTCGGCGTGGCCGGGTCAGTGCGCTGGGTCACGGCGCGGCTGCGCGGGGCCTAATTCTTCGTCCCAAACAACCGGTCGCCCGCGTCGCCCAAGCCGGGGACGATATAAGCGTGATCGTTTAGGTGATCGTCGATGGAAGCCACGTACATGGTCACATCGGGGTGGGCATCGAGATAGGTGCGAATGCCTTCCGGCGTGGCCACCAGGGCGAGGAACTGAATATCCTTGGCCGCCACGCCACGCTTCTTCAGCACATTGACCGCGTGCACGGCCGAGTTGCCCGTGCCAATCATCGGGTCGCACACAAGAAATGCGCGGCCCTCGATTTCCGGAAGCCTCACGATGTACTCCACGGGCCTGTGATGCTCGTCCCGGTACACGCCGATGTGGCCCACGCGGGCCGAGGGGATAAGTTCCAGGAGTCCGTCGGCCATCACGATGCCCGCGCGCAGAATGGGCACCACCGTGAGCTTCTTGCCGGCGATGATGGGCGCATCCATGGCGGTGATGGGAGTTTCGATGGCCCGCGTGGTGAGCGGCAGATGGCGGGTGGCCTCGTAACCCATGAGCAGGGTAATCTCGCGCAACAACTCGCGAAAAGTGCGGGTGGAAGTGGTCTTATCCCGCATGTGGCTGAGCTTGTGCTGTATGAGCGGGTGATCGATCACGAACACGTTCTTGAACCGGGGATCTTGCCGCATGGCGTGTTACTTTCTGGTTGTGAGCGATTGCAAGTTTAGCCTGGAGGAGATTCCATGACGCAAGTGAACATCACGGTGGGTGCGAAGCCCGGCCTCAAATTTACCGCGCGTTTCGAGGAGGCCCTGGCCCCGCGAACGTGCGCCGCCTTCCGCAAGCTGCTTCCCTTCCATAATAAACTCATCCAAACGCGCTGGAGCGGGGAATCGGCCTGGGTACCGCTGGGCACGCTGGACCTCGGCCTGGGTGCCGAGAACGCCACCAGCCACCCCTCGCGCGGCGATATTCTGCTCTATCCTGCGGGGGCGAGCGAGACGGAGATTCTGTTCCCCTACGGTAGCTGTTGCTTCTCCAGTAAGGTGGGCCAGTTGGCCGGCAATCATTTCCTCACCCTCACGTCGGGGCATGAATTGCTCGCGGAAATGGGGCGGCGGGTGCTGTGGGAGGGGGCGCAGGATGTTTCGATCGAGTTGGTGTGATCTCCACCCCACTGAAAATTGCTCGCGTCCAACCGAGAGTGTTTGGTTTTAAGCTTTTATGATCTTACCCATGAACGCCATCAGCGATCTTCGTACGCGCGAGGGTTCCAGTCCTTGAGTGATGAACACGAGCTTCGAGCGGTGGTCCGCATCGGGCCAGCGTTCCATGTGTACTGGAGGATGCACCAGTTGTTGCACGCCGTGGACGGCCACGGGTGCGCTCTCGCCAGCCACGTTGAGGATGCCTTTGACGCGCAGCACTTCGGTGCCGTGACGGTTGAGCAGCATGGTGAGCCATAGCCCGAAGTCCGTCCAATCCAGCGGGTCATCGAAGACCAAGCAGAAGGACTGAATATCGTCTCCATGCCGGTTGGGATCGTGACGATGGCCTGTGTGTATACCGGCCCGGGCTTCTTGCGCGAACCAGCGGCGCACCTCCTCGGTCTTCGAGTCGATATCGAACACGTCCTGCGATAGGAGGCGGCCGGCTTGGTCCTCTTGCGCCGGGGCCATGAGGATCTGCGCGGAATGGTTGAAACGGCGCACTCGTTCGGCGAGCGTATTCACGGTTTGCGTGGTCGTGAGATCGGTCTTGGTGATGACGATGCGGTCCGCCACGGCGCATTGCTTGAGGGATTCCGGCTGGCGGTCGAGATGGCTCTGGCCATTCACCGCATCCAAGGTGGTGATGACATTACCCAGGCGGTAGTGATGGCATAGCACGGGGTCGGCCGTGACGGTGGTGAGCACGGGCAAGGGATCGGCCAAGCCCGTGGTTTCGATCACCAGGCGGCGGAAGGCCGGTACGACGCCCTGGTCGCGCTTGGAGTGCAGTTCGCGCATGGCTTTGGAAAGATCGCCGCGAATGGTGCAACACAGGCAGCCCGATTGGAGCAAAACCGTGGTCTCGTCCACCCGCTCCAGCAGATGATGATCCAACCCCACCTCACCGAATTCGTTGATAAGGACGGCCGTATCGTGCAGCAGCGGTGATCGCAACAAACGCTGCAAGAGCGTGGTCTTGCCCGAGCCGAGAAATCCGGTGAGTACGTTGACCGGGGTGAAGGCAGGAAACGCCTCGCTCATTTTGGCTGCCCGAGCCGCTCCATGAGTGCATCGTCCAGCGGATCGCAACGGCGCCCAGCCAGTTTCTCCGCCGTGGGCCAGAGATGGTTCAGACCGTCGAAGACTTCGCTCTTGCCCGTGAGCGTACGCAGAATGTAAGCGTTGGATTGCCAGTCTTCGAGCGTGAGAGCGTAGTGCTTCAACACCCGGTTGGCCGCCTGAATGCGGTTGGCGCGCTCACGGCGGCGCTCTTGCGGGGAACGATTGCGGGTGTAGACGCCCTCGCGCGCCACGGCGTCGGTCCAGTGGTCTTGACCGCCAAGGATGCCGCACAGGCCGCACATCTTTGTCAGGGAGGAGGGAGGAGGGAGGGGGGCGAAGTTCCTTCCCCCGCTTGCGGGGGAAGGTTAGGATGGCGGGAGACTACTTCTTGCGCGGGCTGCGGCGCGCGAAGTCGTCGGCCATTTCGTTCATGGTGACCCACTTCACGCCCGGGTGCCGGGAGATGTGATTGAAAAAGCGTTCGAGCATCAGCAATACTTGCGGGCGCCCGCTCACGTCCGGGTGGATGGTGATGGGAAACACCGCGTAGTCGTACTCCCGGTAGACCCAATCGAACTGGTCGCGCCACATTTCCTCCAAATGGCGCGGGTTGACGAAGCCGTGGCTGTTGGGGGCTTTCTTGATGAACATCATGGGCGGCAGGTCGTCCAGGTACCAGTTGCCGGCGATTTCGATGAGATCGGTTTCCTTGCCGCGCTTCAATGGCACCATCCACTCGCTCGCTTTCTTGGAGTAGTCGATCTTCGTCCAGGAATCGCCCACGCGCACGTAGTAGGGCTGGAAGTCGTGATGCATCAGCGAGTGGTCATACTTGATGCCGCGCTCCAGCAGCAGTTCGTTGGTGACGTTGCTGAACTCCCACCAAGGCGCCACGTAGCCGGTGGGCCGCTTGCCCTGGAGCTTGCTGACGAGCTCGATGCACTTGTCGAGTACTTCGGTTTCCTGCGAGCGGGTCATGGCGATGGGATTCTCGTGCGTGTAACCGTGGATGCCCACCTCGTGACCGGCCTTGGCCACGGCTTCCATCTCCTTCGGGAAGGTTTCGATGGAGTGGCCCGGGATGAACCAGGTGGTCTTGATACCGAAGCGGTCGAAGAGCTTCAACAACCGGGGTGAGCCCACTTCTCCGGAGAACATGCCGCGCGAGATGTCGTCCGGGGAGTCTTCTCCGCCGTAGGAACCCAACCATCCCGCCACCGCGTCAACGTCTATCCCAAACCCACACAGAATTTCCTTCGCCATGGTTTCCTCCTAGAGTGAAAGTTCTCGGATTAGTTTATCGCTTAAATCCGTCGCGGCGCCACTACCTTGCGTGGCGCCGGCAAATCCCTCGAAAGGGCGTTGACGCTCCCGCCTGGTACGTCTACTCTTCGCGGATAATTGGACTGCCCCGAAGCCAGGGCAGAGGGAGACCATGGAAAGTTGGCGCAATCGCAAGACCCTCATCTTGAGCCGTACCGAGATGATGGGACTGCTTACCCCCGCGGAATACAACGGATGTGTCGAGCAAGCCTACCGCATGCATGGCGAGCGGCGCTTCTACATGGATCCCAAGGGGCACATCGTTCTCGATAAGTATCCAGGCGAGTGGGAGGCCATGCCCTCCTATATCGAGGAGCCCGAGGCCGCCGCTTGCAAATGGGTTTCGATCCGCGAGCGCAACCGCGAGAAATACGATTTGCCGACAGTCTTTTCCATTTTGATCTATACGCACCCCGAGACGGGATTTCCTCTTGCCATCTGCGATGGGAGCTATCACACGGTCATGCGCACCGGTTCGGCGGCGGCGGTGTCGGCCAAGTGGCTGGCGCGCAAGAACTCCAAGGTGCTCGCCATAGCTGGGGCGGGTAATATGGCCGAGGGCGTACTGGCCACCTGCAACGAGATCTTTGCATGGGAAGATGTGCGGGTGTGGAGCCGCTCCCAGAAAACCTTGGACCATTTCCGCGCTACTCAACAGTCCAAGTACAAGAGCTTCAAGATCAAAACGTCCACCAATCTGGAAGAAGTCGTGCGCGGAGCGGACGTGCTGGTCACCGTGACGCCAGCGCGCGGCGCCATCGTCAAGAACGAGTGGATCGGCGAGGGCATGCACATCGCGGCCCTGGGCGCGGACAAGGGTGGCGACCAGGAGCTGGAGGCGAAGATACTTCAGCGCGCACGCATCTTCGTGGACGATATCCGCCAGTGCCGCACCGATGGCGAAATCAATGTGCCGCTCTCGCAAGGGTTATTGCGAGAGCAGGATATCGCGGGCGAGATCGGAGAGGTTGTCACCGGTAAGAAAATAGGGCGCTCCTCGGACAAGGAAATCACCTTGTTCGATTCGACGGGGATCGCCTTGCAGGATTCGGCCACTATTCCGCTGGAGTATGAGCGGGCGGTTGCCGCTGGGGTCGGAATCGAAAAGAAGATGATATCGACCTAAACTCGCGACCTAAACTCGCGATTTGAAATCGCGACCTAAGTCACGTAGCTTGTATTTTCTCGGTTTTTCCATCAAAAGGAGGTTGCCGTGGCATTGAAGGATCGTATTACCTATAAAGCTGTTGCGCAAGATTCCAACACCAACGCCAGCCGCCGCCGGTTCCTTAAAACGGCTGGGGCCGTGACAGGCGCGGCGGCCGGTTCGGGCGCCATTACCGGATTCCCCCTGGTCTGGTCGCAGAACATCAAGGACGTAAAGCTGGTGCAAGTGGGTGGCTCCTACTCCGCCATCAAGGAGATCGCCGACCAGGCCACCAAGGATCTGGGCTTCAAGGTGGAGATGCAGACCGCCGACCACTCAGCACTTCTGAACCGTTTGGTCACCCAGCCGCAGACCATCGATATCGCCGATATCGAGTACTTCTTCCAGCGCCACTTGATCAAGCGTGGCACGCTTCAGCCCATGGACGAGAAGAAGATCAAGCTGTGGGACAAGGTCGTGCCGATTTTCACGAAGGGCACCTATCCCGATGGCAAGAAGGTTTCCGGCCAAGGCGTGTTGCCCTATGAAGTGCAGTACGTGAATGGTCCGGGGGCCAAGGAATTCTCCAAGGGCCCGACCAAGTGGATCACGGGTATCCCCACCGTTTACAACGCCGACACCTTGGGCATTCGTCCCGACATGGTCAAGCGCAAGATCGAGAGCTGGTCCGAGTTGCTCAACCCCGAGTGGAAAGGCAAGACTTCCATCGTGTCCGTGCCTGGCATCGGCATCATGGACGCGGCCATGGCCATCGAAGCGCGCGGGGATATCAAGTACGGCGACAAGGGCAACATGACCAAGGCCGAGATCGATAAAACCATCAAGATTCTCAAGGCCGCGAAGAAGGCGGGCCAATTCCGCGCCATGTGGGCTACCTTCGACGAGTCCGTGAACCTCATGGCGGCGGGCGAAACCATCGTTCAATCCATGTGGTCACCGGCCGTGACCGCCGTGCGTTCGCGCGGCATACCGTGCTACTACGCACCGCTCAAGGAAGGCTATCGCGCCTGGGGAAGCTGCATCGCCCCCATGGCCCACCTCAAGGGCATCCAGCTTGACGCGGCCTACGAGTACATCAATTGGTATATGTCGGGCTGGCAGGCGGGTTTCATCGCCAAGCAAGGCTATTACAGTTCCGTCCCCGAGGCCGCCAAGAAATTCATGACCGAGGACGAGTACGGTTATTGGTACGAGGGCAAAGCAGCCAAGGGCGAGATCAAGGATCCCTACGGCAGTACCATGGAGAAAGCCGGTGCCGTGCGCGACGGCGGCGCCTTCTGGGATCGCATGGGTAAGGTCGCGTGCTGGAATACGTTGATGGACGAGAACCAGTACATGGTCAAGAAGTGGAATGAGTTCTTGGCGTCCTGATTTTTAAGGAGCCAGGAGCTAGGAACTAGGGGGGAGAGCTTTTCGTCTCCTCCCGCTCCGGTATCCAATCGCGCCGCTGTCTTTTCTCTGTCCTCCGTCCTCCGTCCTCCGTCCTCCGTCTTCTGATAGCGTGAAAATCTCGCCTACACTAACGTCCTATCTCCAGATCGGGCCGCTGCTACTGGTGCTGCTGCTTTTCTTCGGCATCCCCTTGCTGGTGGTCGTTGCCTATAGTTTTTTTCAATTCGACGGCATCGATTCCGTTCCCGGCTTCGATTTCCTCAACTACATCGACGTGCTGACTTCCGAAGTGACGGTGTCGTTGTACGTGAAGACTCTCTTCTACGCCGTGGTCGTGTGGGCCATAACCCTGTTCATCGGGTTCACGGTGGCTTATTTCCTTGCCTTCCATGTTCAGAGTCTCATTTGGCAGATGGCGCTGTTTCTCCTATGTACCGTGCCTTTCTGGACTTCCAACATCATTCGCATGATTTCCTGGATTCCGTTTCTCGGGCGCAACGGAATTTTCAATAACGCGCTCATCGGCGCCGGCATCACTAAAGAGCCGCTCGAATTTCTGCTGTTCTCGGATTTCGCGGTCATCATCGCCTACGTGCATTTGTTCACCCTCTTCATGATCGTGCCCATCTTCAATTCCATGGCCCGCATCGACAAGTCGCTCATCGAGGCCGCGCGCGATGGCGGCGCCGGGGGCTGGCGCATCATATGGGACATCATAGTGCCGCTGTCCAAAACCGGCATCGCCCTGGGTTCTATTTTCGTCATCACCTTGGTCATGGGAGATTTCTTCGTGGTCAAGGTCATGAGCGGCAGCCAGTCCGCTTCCATCGCCTTGGCCATGTCCAACCAAATCGCCATGGTGCAGTATCCGCCTGCCGCGGCCAGCGCGGTCATCTTGCTCATCGTGGTGAGCTTGATGGTGGCAGCCATTCTTCGCGTGGTCGATGTGCGAAAAGAGATCGCGGGCTAGGCTATGCGCAAAATACAAACGGGCAAACGACCCTTGAGTTTCTACGCGCTGAGCGGCTTCTTCACACTGTTCGTGCTGTTTCTCTACGGGCCCATGTCGGCCATTTACATCTTGTCGTTTCAAGGCCCCACCGGCGGGCTCACCTTTCCCATGCGGGGCTGGTCCTTGCATTGGTTCGGCGCCTTGTTCGCGCAGCAGCGCACGGGGGATTTCGCGGGGGCCTTTACCCGCTCCATGATTCTCGCGGGCATGGTGTTGGTGCTAACGGTCGCTATTTCAGTCGTCGCTGGGCTGGCCTTCCGCCGGCGCTTCGTTGGTTCTGCCTTCGTGTTCTATCTGGCGGTGGCAAGCCTCATCATGCCAGGCCTGTTGGTGGGCTTGGGCGTGGGCCTGACCTTTCAAACCATGGGGGTTCAAACCAAGTGGTACGCCTCGGCCCTGGGCACCCAGCTCACGTGGACCTTGCCCTTTGGCATGCTGATCATGTTCGCGGTGTTCAGCCGCTTTGACCGCGCCTATGAAGAAGCCGCGCGCGATTTGGGCGCCACCAACTGGCAGATATTCTTGTGGGTGGTGCTGCCCATCTTGTTCCCAGGCATGATCGCCGTGGCGTTGTTTGGATTCACTCTTTCCTACGACGAGTTTCCTCGCACCTTGCTCACCTCCGGGGCCGCGAACACCCTCCCGATGGAAATTTGGGGCATGACCACGAACGTGACCTCGCCGGCACTCTACGCCTTGGGCACCGTCACCACCCTGGTGTCCTTCGCCGCCATCTCCCTGGCCCTGGGCTCCATCGCCATCATTCAGCGCCGGCGCACGCGCGCGGGCATCAAGAGCGAAAACGACGCGAAGAACGCGATTTCAGGACATCACTAAGAACTCAGCATGGGCAATTCAACCAAGGGCGATATCGAGCTGGCGCGCGTGACCAAGCGCTTTGGGGAAACGGTGGCGGTGCGCGAAATCGATCTCAAGATTCCAGGCGGCGCCTACTGTTGTTTGCTGGGGCCCTCGGGTTGCGGCAAGACCACCATCTTGCGCATGATCGCGGGCCACGAAGATCCCACGCAGGGCGATGTACTCATCGATGGCGAACGTGTCAACGGCGAGCCTCCGGTGCGCCGGGGTACCGCCATGATGTTTCAGAGCTACGCGCTATTTCCGCATCTCACCTGCGCGGAAAACGTGGCTTTCAATCTCAAGGTACGTGGCATCCCCAGGACCGAGCGCTTGGCCAAGGCCAGGGATATGTTGGCGCAAGTACGCATGGAGCAGTTTGCCGACCGGGTGCCGGCCCAACTCTCCGGCGGGCAACAGCAGCGCATCGCGCTCGCGCGGGCACTCATCACCAACCCTCGCGTGCTCTTGCTCGATGAACCGCTTTCCGCCCTGGACGAGTTTCTGCGCTTGCGGATGCGTGGTGAACTAAAGCGCATGCAAAAGGAGTTCGGCATCACCTTCATCCACGTGACTCACACGCAAATGGAGGCCATCGCCCTGGCGGACATGGTGGTGGTGATGGACCAGGGCCGCATCGAACAGGCTGGCCCCGCGCGCGAGGTCTACGAGCGCCCTCGCACCAGCTACGTGGCCCGGTTCATGGGCGGGCAGAATGTACTGGCGGGGAAGGTTCTGGAGCATCTGGGCGATCACGTTCTCGTGCAATGCGGGCCGCGCAAGGTGCGTGTTTCCGTGGCGGGTGCCATGAAAGCGGGGGATCTTTTCAATGCCTCCATACGCCGCGATCGCATCACGGTGCGCCGCGCGCCGGGCGAAAACACCGAGGCCGGATTGAACTCCATCGTTGGAAGAGTCGGCACCATCGAATACCAAGGCTCGTGGGTGAAGCTTCCCGTCGAAGGTGCCATGGGCGAGGAGTTCGTGGCCAACCTGCTGGATAATGATTACTTCGCCGAACCGGTCCAGTCCGGTGACTGGGTCACAGCCGCCTGGAAAGCCGAGGAAATGCACTACGTGACCTAGTCTATGGAGGAGCACGGGCAATGGCTTCAACACTTATAAAGAACGGCCGCATCGTCACCGCGGTGGATGACTACACCGCGGACATTCTCGTGGTGGACGGGCGCATACAAACCATCGGCAAGAACCTCGTGGCGGGCGCGGACGCGCAAGTGCACGACGCCAGCGGATTGCTGGTGCTGCCCGGCGGCGTGGACGTGCATACCCATCTCGACTGGGAATTCGGTCCCACCTATACCGTGGATACCTTCGGTACGGGTACCAAGTCCGCGGCCTTTGGTGGCACCACCACGCTGATCGATTTTTGCAACCAGACCAAGGGCGAGAGCCCGCTCAAGGGCCTGGAGAACTGGCACGAGCGGCGCAAGAGCGCGGCCGTGGACGTCGGCGCCCACATGATCATGCTGGACGTGAACGATCAAAGCCTGGCTGACATGAAGACCCTTATCCGCAACGAGGGCGTCACCACCTTCAAACTGTTCATGGCCTATCCCGGCGTGTTGATGGTGGACGATGGCGCGCTGTTCAAGGCCATGCGCATCGCGGGCGCCAATGGCGCCATGACCTGCGTTCACGCCGAGAACGGGCAAGTCATCTCCGTGCTGGTGAAAGAAGCCCTCGAGGCTGGCATGACGGCACCCAAATACCACGCCACCACGCGGCCTTCCATACTCGAAGGCGAGGCGACTCATCGCGCCATTCGCTTGTCCGAGCTGGCGCAATCGCCCCTATACATCGTGCACCTATCCGCCGGCGAGGCGCTCCACGCCGTGACGGAAGCGCGTGACCGCGGCATCCCCGTGCACGCGGAGACTTGTCCTCATTATTTGTTCCTCACGGCGCAAGACTACGAGCGGCCCGAATTCGAAGGCGCCAAGTACGTGATGACTCCGCCCTTGCGTGACCACCATCACCAGAACCAGCTTTGGCGCGGACTCAAGACGGACGACTTGCAAGTGGTATCCACGGATCATTGCCCCTTCTGCTTCAACGAGCAACCCTATGGAATGAAGTATTCAAAGCAGCAGGGGGCCAACGACTTCAGCAAGATTCCCAACGGGGCGCCGGGCGTGGAAACGCGCTTACCCCTCATCTTCGACGGGGCGGTGTTAAAGCACGGCATGTCCATCAACCGCTTCGTGGAAATCACCTCCACCGCGCCGGCCAAGCTCTTCGGGCTGTTCCCGAAGAAAGGTACCATTGCCGTGGGGACCGACGGCGACATCGTCCTATTCGATCCCAAGGAGCAATGGACCATTCGCCAGGCGGAGCAGCATAGCCGCAGCGATTACACCTTGTTCGAAGGGCGTAATGTGACGGGCCGTGTAAAGAAAGTATTACTTCGCGGCCAGTGCATCGTTGAGGGTGCTGCGTGGAAGGGTAGGGAAGGAATGGGCGAATACTTGCGCCGGGGCGAAGCAGGAAGAATTAAATGAACGAGGAGACCTTATGAAATTTACGAGACGTGCCTATGTGGTGGCGCTGGCCAGTGCCGCCGTGCTGCTGGCCGCGCCGAATGCTTTTGCCCAAAAGAAGTATGGCCCTGGAGCGAGCGACACGGAAATCAAGATCGGCCAGACCATGCCCTACAGCGGGCCGGCCTCAGCCTACGCCGCCATCGGCAAGACCGAGGTGGCCTACTTTCAGATGATCAACGACCAGGGGGGCATCAATGGCCGCAAGATCAACTTGATCAGCTTGGACGATGGCTATTCGCCGCCGCGCGCCGTGGAACAGGTGCGCCGGCTGGTGGAGGAAGAGCAGGTACTGGCGCTATTTCAAACGCTCGGCACGCCCACCAACACGGCCATCCACAAGTACGTGAACGCCAAGAAGGTGCCGCATCTTTTCATCGCGACTGGGGCGACCAAGTGGGGCGACCCGAAAAGTCACCCGTGGACCATGGGCTGGCAGCCCACTTACCAAACCGAGGCAAATATCTATGCCAGGTACATACTGGCACACAAGCCTAATGCAAAGGTCGCGATCCTTTATCAGAACGACGATTACGGCAAAGACTACTTGAAGGGATTCAAGGACGGGTTGGGCGACAAGGCCGCGAGCCTTATCGTAGCGGAGGTGAGTTACGAAGTAACAGACCCTACCGTGGATTCCCAAATCGTCACGCTTAAAGCTTCGGGCGCGGATACGTTCTTCAACATCACCACGCCGAAGTTCGCTGCCCAGGCCATTCGCAAAGTGCATGACATGGGCTGGAAGCCGCTACATTTCCTGAACAACGTATCGTCCTCCGTGGGGTCGACGCTTACGCCTGCCGGGCTGGAAAAATCCGCGGGAATCATTACCGCGCAGTACATGAAGGATGCCGCCGATCCGCAGTGGAACAAGGATCCTGCCATGCAGCGCTGGCGCGAGTTCATGGCGAAGTACATGCCCGGCGCCGACTTGAGCGACATAATGCACGTGTACGGGTACGCCGTGGCACAACTCATGGTCCAAGTCATCAAGCAATGCGGGGACGATCTCACGCGAGAGAATCTCATGAAGCATGCGGCCAGCGTGAAGAGCTTTGAGCCCGACGGCCTGCTTCCGGGCATCAAGAACAACACCAGTCCTACAGACTACTACCCTATTGAACAAGTGCAACTCCAGCAGTTCGACGGCAAGCGTTGGGTATTGTTTGGCTCGCTGATGGGGCACGAATGAAACCCATAAATCTCACCGGCCGCGTCGCGGTCATCACTGGAGCCAGCCGGGGTATCGGCCGCGCCACCGCACTGGAATTCGCGAGCGTTGGGGCCAAGCTGGCGCTCGTTAGCCGCAACGAAGCCAAGCTTGCTGAAACGCTCGCCATGGTACGCGCCGCCGGCGCGGAAGCGGAAATCTATCTATGCGACGTGCGTGATGAGGCGCAAGTGAAGCAGGTGGCGGAGAAGGTCAAGACGCGCTTCGGCAACGCGCATATCCTCGTCAACAATGCCGGCACCGCCATCCGCAAGAACATCATCGATTTCACCTATGAAGAATGGCGCACCCAAATCGACACTAACATCAGCGGCGTGTTCCTGATGTGCAAGTACATCGTGCCGCTCATGAAGGGCCAAGGCTATGGGCGGGTGATCAATCTCGCCTCCATCATGGCCCATGTATCGAGCACGGGGCGCGGTGTTTACTCCGCCACCAAACACGCGGTTCTGGGCCTCACACGCGCGCTCGCGCTCGAATTAGTGGACGACAAGATCAACGTGGTTGCCATCAGCCCGGGATTCATCGCCACCGATCTCACCGCGCCGCTGCGCGCCGACCCGGCCAAGAACGCGGCGCTCATGGATCAAACCCCCATGCGGCGCTGGGGCACGGCCGAAGAAATCGCCTCCATGGCCCTATACATCTGCTCCGATGCCGCCGCCTTCATGACGGGCAGCGATGTGCTGATCGATGGGGGTTGGTGCGCGCAGTAGGTTTAAGGCATCGAACTTCAAAATCCCACCACAGAGACACAGAGGCACAGAGGCACAGAGGAAGGCAAATTCCAGAGAGGAAAGAAAACACCTTCAAAAGGCTTTCTCTGTGCCTCTGTGTCTCTGTGGTGAAAGGGTTCTTACTACCTCACCTTCGGCATGATCTCGCTAGCGAAGCGCTCCATCGCCGCGATGGATTCCTCCAGCGTCGCGCGCTGGAAGGAGAACAGTAATTCCTTCATCCCCATTTCCTTGAACCGCAGGATGTCCTCGACGACGTTGGCGTCGGTGCCGGTGAAGAGCTGGCGTTTGCCATCGTCCGTGGTCACGAGGTTGTTTTCCTTATACCAATTCGCCCAGTAGACGACTCCGATGGATTTCGGATCGCGTTTGATTTTCTCCGCCTCCTGATGCAACTTCGCGATGCCGCCGTTCAAGCGTTCCACGGTGTTCAACGGAAACTCCGGATTGGTGCCGATGGGGTACCAAGCATCGCCGATGCGCGCCGTGCGGCGCAGCGCCGCCGGGCTTTCGCCGCCCACCCAGATGGGCAGGTGAGGGCGTTGCACGGGCTTCGGGAGAAACGAGATGTTGCTGAAGCGCACGTACTTGCCCTCGAAGCGCGGATTGTCCTCGGTCCACAAAATCTTGAACGCATCCAGATATTCGTCCGTGACCTTGCCGCGCTCGGCGAAAGGCGGCGCACCCAGCGCCTGAAATTCCTCGTCCATCCACCCGGCGCCCACGCCCAGCGTTACGCGCCCGTTGGACAACACGTCGATGGTCGCCAGCAGCTTGGCGGTATACAGGGCAGGGCGGTGTGGCACGACCATCACCGATGTGAGCAGCCGCGCCTTCTTGGTAATGGCCGCCAGATAAGTCATGACGGCCAGCGGTTCCATGCAATGACCGAGATTCGCGCCCGCCATCTTGCGATTCGCGCTGTAGGGGTAAGGCGAGGCGATGGAAGTGGGAATGACGATATGATCGGGAATGGCCAGATATGTAAAGCCCAGAGCCTCGCCTTTCGTGGCGAATGCCGTGATGGAATGCGTGTCCGCGAGCGCGCCGCGAATGGCGATGTTGAAGCCGAAATCCATATTGCACTCCTCAGATAATTTGCATGCGGGGCCATGTTAGCAAGGAACCCGGATCGCCTGATTCGCGGTATCTCTGGCTGGTGGTTGGCATGACGCGACGGTACCCGGTGCTAAACTGCGCGCTCATCCCGCAAGGCACGCGCGCCCATAGCTCAGTTGGATAGAGTACCTGGCTTCGAACCAGGTGGTCGGGAGTTCGAGTCTCTCTGGGCGCGCCAGAAAATCAATGCGTTATATGAGGAATGGCTATTCTTTTTTCTCTCGGTGCTATGCCGAGAGCTATGCCGCGCATGCGATGGCCGTTGCGCTAACCCAATTCATTGGAGACTGACTGCACTCGGCCATGACCCGCCGGATGAAGGCCGCCTGCGGAGCGTCCCCTGTAGCGTGCAAAGCTGCCATGCAGGGCTCGCAAGAAACTACAAGGTAGCCGCCTATTTCGAACGAGATCACTTGAGCGCACGATTCGCGCGCCGCAACGAAAAGTCTTCGACGCTTTCGTGAAGCCGGAGGTGCTCAGCAAATGGTTTGGGCCGCGCGGATTCACTATAACGAATACCGAGATGGATGTGAAAGTGGGCGGGCGCTACCGCATCACCATGCGGGCGCGCACCGGCGAGAGCCACACTGTCGTGGGGGAATACCGGGAAATAAACCCCTCCGAGCGTCTTGCGTTCACTTGGCAGTGGGAAGCCGCCGATATGGAGGCCATGGGCGAGACTTTGGTCACCTTGACCTTCGCGGAAAAGGCGGGGGCGACTTACCTCAAGGTTCATCACGCCGGATTCCCGGCGGCGCAAGCGCGCGACGCGCACAATGGCGGATGGAACTCCATGTTTAATTGCTTGCTGGATCATGTGGACGAGCGCGGCAGCGCCGCGACGCTCACGTTGTATGGCGACCCTCGCAGCACCTACACGAGAAGCGTGCGCATGGGGTTGGCGGAGAAAGGGTTGGCGTACACGCTGCAACCGGAGGGGCCGGGAAGCGAGACCATCGCCGCACTGAATCCCTTCAAGAAAATTCCGGTCTTCAAGGACGCCGATCTCACCTTGTACGAGACCAGCGCTATTTTGCGCTACTTGGATGAGTCCTTCGAAGGAACCTCCTTGATTGGAGACAACGCACGCTCGCGGGCAACGATGGAGCAGTGGGTGAGTGCCATCAATTGCTACTTGTACCAGGTGTTCATTCGCGGCTATGTCATTCCTTACGTGTTTCCAAAGGGGCCGGGCGGAAAACCTGACCGGAGCGTGATCGAGGGATCGCTTCCCGCCATGCGCGAATATCTCGCGGTTCTCGATAAGGCCTACGGTTCCAACGATTATCTGGCGGGTACCGCGTGCACCATGGCGGATCTGATGCTCGCGCCCATCCTGTCTTACGTGCAGTCGCTACCAGAGGGGAAGGACCTGCTGCCAGCCGCTCCCAATGTCCGCCGCGCACATGCTGTGATGAGCGAGCGGCCCAGCTTCAAAGCCACGCAACCACAGGCCTAGGAGGCGTTGTGTCCTTCACGCGAGGCGCGAAAGCGAAGTAGTGCCCGCATTCAAGCCAGTTCCGATGGCGCTCGCCCAGTGCTTCGATGCCAGTCTACCGGGCGATGAGAGGGTGGAAAGGCGCAAGATGTTCGGCTGCCCATGCGCCTTCGTGAACGGCAATATGTTCGCGGGCGTGCATGAGGACAAGCTGATCGTCCGATTACCGCCGGAAGAACGCGAGCGGTCCGTCGAGGAAGGACGTGCCCAACCTTGCGAAATCATGGGCCGTGTCATGCGCGAATACGTGCTGTTGCCCGATCCGTTAGAAAGAAAGGCGGGCGAACTGCGGGGTTGGATCGAGCGCGCGTTCGCTTACGCGAGCGAACTATCCCCGAAGCAGCCGAAGGAGCCGAAGAAAAAGGCCGCGCGCAAAGCCGGGGGAAAGCCTGCCGTGACCCGGCGCGGCCGCTGACCCGGTCTCCTACAAAGTCCCCGGTTTGAGGAAGGTGAGCACGACCTCGCCGCCGTCGGACTGAAGCGTGAGAATCACTTTTCCGGCGATGGCCCGGCTCGTTCTACGTAGGGCCTCCAGATAAATCCTTTCCTTCTCTTGAAACTCCGATGGCCCGGCTTTCTTTTTCAACGTGAACCCCTCCCAAGCGAGCACTCCGTCGTCGCCGAAGTGATAGCCAGCGGAGAAGTCGTTGACGCCACCATTGCCGCCCGCTTGGCCGTCCGCGTCGAAGCGAGGGCTCATCTTGGAATCCACGTGCATCACCATGTCGTTGCCATCGATGGTGATGGCGCGTAATTCCCACGGCCTGCCGTGCAAGGTTTGAGCGGTCTTATCCACGACCAGTTGCGGGCCGGGGTCTCGCGTGAACCAGCCGCCGCACCCGCTATGTAGCAGGATGACCGCTGCCAGGCAGCACAACAAATAGAGCCGGTGGCGCATCGCTAATTCCATGGTTGTTGGTCAAGAGGTCCTAGAATAAACTGATTCGGCCAATAAATTCACATCACGACAAGGAGACTCCAATGATCGCATTCGTCACCGGTGCCACCGCCGGATTCGGCTACGCCATCGCGCGCCATTTCGCAAGCAATGGGTGGATGGTCGCCGCCGCGGGACGCCGGGTGGAGAGACTGGAACCCTTGATGAAGGAGTTTGGCGGCAAGATTTTCCCCGTAAAGTTGGACGTCACCGACCGCGATGCCGTGTCCAGGGTAGTGGAAGGTTTGCCTGCCGAGTTTGCCCAAGCCGACGTGCTGGTCAACAACGCCGGCGGTGCGCTCGGCTTGGAGCCCGCTCAGAGGGCGAATCTGGATGACTGGGACCGCATGGTGGACACCAACATCAAGGGCGTGATGTACTGCACGCGGGCCTTCCTTCCCGGTATGGTTGAGCGTAAGCGAGGGCACGTGATCAACATCGGCTCCATCGCCGGCGAATTTCCTTATCCTGGTGGTAACGTTTACGGGGGAGTGAAGGCCTTCGTGCGCCAGTTCAGTTTGAATTTGCGCGCCGATTTGCTAGGCACCGGGGTACGCGTGACGGACGTGGAGCCCGGCCTGACCGGCGGCACCGAATTTTCGGAGGTGCGCTTCAAGGGCGACAAAACCAAGGCCGCCGCGGTCTATGCCGGTACCGATGCCATGACGCCCGAAGACATCGCGGAGATGGTCTACTGGGTGGCCACCCGCCCGGCGAGAGTCAATATCAACACCATGTCCGTCATGGCGACTTGCCAGGCATTCAGTCCCTTCGCGATCCACAGGAACTAAACCGATTCCGATATCGGCGTCTCGGGAGGCGCACCGGTGTCCGCCTGCACATCATAGAGTGCCTGCAAGCGTTGTTCGATGCGCGCGGTCATCTCTCCGAGGTGATCGAGAACGTCCTGCTTGACTCCCGAGAAGCGTTCAAGCATACGGTCCGCATTCGCGTCCAAGCGGGCACCAACGTCCGCTTGGGCGTGATCCGGTAACTCTTGGGCGCGGGCGTCAAAGCGGGCCTCGATGTTCGACTGCACGGCGCTAAACTTCTCCGCCAGGCGCTCGCTCAGCGCGGTAACCCGCTCTTGGGTATTTTGCAGGCGTTCGATGGCGGCGTCGGTCCCCTTGGCGGGTACCGCACGGACTCCCTCCCCCGCGGTCGCGGGTTCGTCTGCCGCGCCTGTCTCGGGTTTTCCCCTGGATGTGGGTCCGTGGCTCGGCCGGGCCTGTGCGTCCGCGCGAGCGAGTGCGTGTCCCATGTTGCGTGAGATCGTGTTTCCAGAATCGTCCATGGCAGCTTCCTTTCGTGTGAGTTCAGGGTGCTTCGCTTAGCGCAATTCGCGCCAGCCTCAGTTATGGGCTGGTGGGGCGGCGATTGCGGACTTATCTCCGGAAAATATTGCCGCCCATTGAATGCCACCGGCATGGACTTGCCGCGCGTTTGCCAAAATCGTGAGAAGATATGCGTGCGGGGAGGAGAACCCGCTCACCCAATAGCAATGAAATCATGTGAGCAACATTCCTGGTCCACTATTGGGAGATCCAAATGAAAGCAGATCCATCCGAAACAAGGAAAGTCGCGAATTCCCGCCCAGCAAATGGTGCGAAGCCTGAGAGCCCAGCGCCCAAGAAGCAGGGCGTCCGAAAAAATGCCGCCAAGCAACCCGGCGGGCGAGGGTCACAGGCGTCCCAGGTGTCGCTATCGCCCTAAGAGCGCCGCAAGATGATCGAAGTGTGCGCCTATTTCATGGCGCAGCAACGCGGATTTGCTCCGGGTCACCAGGAGCAAGACTGGCTTGCCGCCGAAGCGCGCGTCGATGCCACGTTGATTCGGAACATGGCCATGCCCGCCGCGCTGGCAAAACACTCGTAGCCCGGTGCTAGTGCCAGCGTGACATCCGCGGATATCGCCCGGATCGCCAAGGCAACGCTGGAGAGTTACGCGGTGCGTGCCGGTGAATTTTGGGAAGGCACGAAAGACCACGACGTGAGCCAGAATGTCTGCGCGTTTCTGGCTCATGTCGTTGCGCCGCCGCCCTTCGTCATCCTCGATTTCGGTTGCGGGCCCGGGCGCGATCTAAAAACCTTCACCGAGCTTGGCCACGTGGCTACCGGCCTGGAAGGGGCGGCGCCCTTCGCGGAGCAGGCCCGCGCTTACAGCGGGTGCGAAGTGTGGCTACAGGATTTTCTGAAGCTTGATCTGCCCGAGGGCTGCTTCGATGGAATATTCGCCAATGCCTCGCTCTTTCACGTGCCATCCGGCGAATTGCCAAGGGTGTTGCGGGAGTTGCACGGCACGTTGAAACCCGGTGGCGTGCTGTTCTCATCCAACCCGCGCGGCAACAACGAGGAGGGATGGAACCGGGGGCGCTACGGCGTCTACCACGACCTGGAGAACTGGCGGCGATACATGACCAGTGCCGGGTTCACCGAGTTAGATCACTACTACCGGCCGCCCGGCCTGCCTCGCGAACAACAACCTTGGCTCGCCAGCGTGTGGCGAAAGCCTGATGCGCGAACCTCCGCCGGTGGGCAGCAGTAAGCAGCGGGCCAACGAAATCAAGGCGAAGCAAGCCGCCAGTGCGGCGGAGCGGGCACGCAAGCCCCAGCCAAAAGTCTCCGCGCGCATGGTGCCCGTCAACGAGGCGTCGCTCGCGCCCTATAACAGCTACGGTGCGCCGGACTACGCAATTCGCGGCTACTACCTGGACATGCCTTTTCGCTGCGCTGGCTGCGGCAAAGACGAGGTGTGGACGGGCACGCAGCAGAAGTGGTGGTATGAAGTGGCTAAAGGCTACGCGTACTCTGGCCCAAAACTGTGCCGTATGTGCCGCCGCAAGGAACGCGAGCGCCGGGATGAGGCGCGGCGCGTTCATCTGGAGGGCGTTGCAAGAAAGAAGTAAGCACGCGATATTCACTATACTGCGTGCCTTTCCGTGATTCGGCGGCGAGCCGTTCACGGCCATCTCTCGCGGAGTTATCCGTCCGCTCCCTCAATTTTCCAGGAACATTCCCATGGCACTATCGATGTATCAAGCATCCGTCCCCGTTTTCGTAAAGACCCTCGGCAATCTCACCAGCATCCTCGGCAAGGGCGCGGCTTTCGCGGCCGCGAAGAAAGTAGATCACGCCGTGCTCCTCGGTTACCGCATAGCACCCGACATGTTGCCCATGAACCGCCAGGTCCAGATCGCATGTGATTTCGCCAAGGGTGCGTGCGCACGCCTCGCCGGGCTGGACGTGCCGGCCTGGGAAGATAACGAGAAGACCTTCGAGGATCTCATCTCTCGCGCCGAGCGTACCATCGCTTACTGCAAGGAATTCAAGGCCGCGCAAATCGACGGCTCGGAGGATCGCGACATCAACGTCAAGGTGGCCGGTAACCCGGTGACCTACAAGGGGCAGCCCTACTTGCTACACAGCGTGATGCCGAATTTTTTCTTTCATACCACCACGGCCTACGACATCCTGCGCCATTGCGGCGTGGAAATCGGCAAGCGGGATTTCATCGGGCAGGTCTAAGCCTTCCCCTACCGGTAAATGCCCGGTAGGGGCACGCGCATGGAGCTGGAGCAGATTTTATTCAGCCAGGGCTTCGGCACGCGCCGGCAGTGCCGGATGCTGATCGCGCAAGGCGCGGTCGGCATTGGCGGCACGGTGCGCGAGGATCCAGCCGCCGCCTTCGATGTGGACGCGGCGCCGTTCGAATTCGAGGTCAACGGTGAGCGCTGGGTATTTCACACCCGCGCCTATGTCATGTTGCACAAGCCGGCCGGTTACGAATGCTCGCAAAAACCGAAATCCCATCCCAGCGTCTACCGCTTGCTGCCAGCACCGCTGCGCGAGCGCGGTAAGGGTGGCGTGCAGGCCGTGGGACGCCTCGACCAGGACGCGACCGGATTGCTGTTGTTCTCCGATAACGGCCAGTTCATTCACCGCATGGCATCGCTTAAACATCATGTGCCGAAGGTCTACGAAGTAACGGCTTCTGAATCGGTATCACCGTTGCAAATGGAACGGTTGCTGGCCGGTGTCGTGTTGGAGGACGATCCCGAGCCCGTGAAGGCCTTGGCCTGCGCTGCCACGGGGCCGTGCCAGATCAGCCTTACGCTGGCTTCCGGCAAGTACCACCAAGTGAAGCGCATGCTGGCGGCGGTGGGCAATCACGTGGAGCAACTGCATCGCAGCCGAATCGGCGGTCTGGCGCTTCCGCCGGATCTCAAGGCGGGCGAGTGGCGCTGGCTAAGCGGTGAGCAATTGGCTGCCGTGGCGGGGAGCGCTTCCAGGCGATGACGCCTAAAGCCCGGCACGACGTTGTGGAAGCGCTTGATCTGCGCCCAGGACAATCCCTGGAGTTGCTCAAAGAGTTGCACATCCTCACGCGCGAGGGCCGCATCAACCAGGACAGCCGCCGCAAGTTGAAGCAGGTGAATCATCTGGTTCAGTTCATCGAGCCACTGCTGCGCGAACTCATGATGCAGCCACGGGACATTCGCCTGGCCGATCACGGCGCGGGCAAGTCCTATCTCGGTTTCATCCTCCACGATCTCATCTTCAGGGAGGCGCCGGGTAAGCACCGCATTTTCGGCATCGAGACGCGCGAGGACCTGGTGGAGAAATCGCGCGCCTTGGCCAACAGGCTGGGTTTCTCTGGTATGTCTTTCCTCAAACTATCGGTCGCGGAGTCGGTTGCCTCGGAGCAATTGCCCGGGGAGGTGGATGTGGTCACCGCGCTGCACGCCTGCGATACCGCCACTGACGATGCCATCGCCTTCGCGCTTTCGAAACAGGCGAAACACATCGTGCTAGTGCCTTGCTGCCAGGCCGAGGTGGCCAGCGTATTGCGCCGTAACAAGGCCGGGCAACTGGCGAGAAGCGCGCTGGGTGAAATCTGGCGCCATCCGCTACACACGCGCGAGTTCGGCAGCCAGGTCACCAACGTGTTGCGCTGCCTGCAATTGGAAGCTCATGGTTACAGCGTGACCGTCACCGAACTGGTCGGCTGGGAGCACTCCATGAAAAACGAACTCATCATCGCAAGCCGAAAAAATGAAACAGACGCGCGTGCCGCCCAGCGCTTGCAGGAGATACTGCAAACGCTGGGACTCGAGAAATTGCGCCCGCGGTTTTGCTAGGCCTCTATTGGCAAGGGCTCCAACGTGCGCGCCGTTCTAAACCCCGCGAAGACGTCACCGCGATCCGGCGTGTAGAAATTGCGAAACCGGTTATGCACCAGGCGCGACTTGGTGGCGAAGCAACCGCCCCTGAGCACGCGATGGTTGTGGAACCAGGGTTCGGAATATTCCTTGTAGGGGTCCGTTGCGAAATCAGGGTAGGGCGTGAAAGCGCTCGACGTCCACTCCCACACGTTACCGATCAATTGCCGAACATTGGCGGGCGTGTCCGAGCCGATCAGGGCGGACACCGGGGTGAGGCCCGCGAACATCCCGTTCACGTTGACCATGCCCGCCGCAGGCTGCGCATAACCCCAGGGATAGCGATATTCGGACAAGGCCTCGGCGCGTGCCGCGTATTCCCATTCCGCTTCCGATGGCAGACGCTGGCCAACGAAGTTGCAATAGGCTTCCGCCTCGTACGCGTTGACATGGATCACCGGGTTGTCCATGAGCAAGGCTTCCCATCGATCGAAGCGGCGCGTGTGCCATTTGTCATTGATCTTCTTCCAATAACGCGGTACGCTCGATTTTTCTTTTTGCAGCCATTGCCAACCTTCCGGTGTCCAGAATTCCTGGCAGCGGTACCCACCTGCTTCCACGAAGGCGATGTATTGCTCGTTGCTCACGGCCGCGCAAGAGATGGCGAAGGGCGGTAGCTCCACCTCGTGCGCCCACTTTTCGTTGTCGAACACGAAGTCCTCGCTTGCCCGTCCGGCGCCCATCATGAACTTGCCCCCGGCGTACTCCACCTCCTGTTTGATGGGTTGGGTCTTTGGGCGTGGCAAATGGAAGGGGCGAAACTTCGGCCCAGGGAGGCCCAGCGTCTGCAAGGTCATGAGCAAGGCTTCGCCGTGCATGTCCTCGTGAAACAGTGCTAGTTGAAAGAAGTAACGCTCCTCGGGGGCGGATTTCTCCGATGCCGCCAGGGTATCGTTCAGCACCGAGTCGAGGTAGGCCAAGATGCTGTCCCACTGCCACGTATTGAGCTTCCAGCGCTCCTCATGGGGAACCATTGCGGAGTCGAGCATCGCATCGGCGTTGGGCAACCGGGGCGGGAGGGCGTCTTTGCCGGGCCGGTGGCGCAGGCACCAATACTCCTGAAACCATCCGATATGCCCCAACTCCCATTGGGGCGGATTGACGATGGGCAACCGCGGAAAATTGCGCTGGTCCTCGGTCACGTGCTTGTAAAGTGTCAGCGTATATTCCCGCGCATCTTGCAGGGCTACCTGCAGCGCGGGAAGTGAAGTCATTAGCGATCGCATGAATTCCCCCGTTGTTCGAATAGTCACGCCTGCCCGCTCCGATGCCAACAACGGCAATTGGAGAACCGCTCAGCGGTGGGCCGGTTTCCTCCGTGACGAATGCGAGGTGATTCTACAAGGGGCCGGTGCTCACGATGGGAGGCGGGATGGCGGGGCCGATGTCCTCATCGCGCTTCACGCCACCCGTAGCCATGCCACGATACGGCGCTGGCGTGAAAGTAAAACCCGCGCGCCCCTTATCCTGATTCTGACGGGCACGGATCTCTACCGAGATTTGCCGAAGAACGCGCAGACCCGAGAATCCCTGCACATGGCTGATTGCCTGGTAGTGCTTCAACGGCAAGCCCCGGATGCAATTTCGCCAGAGTTGCGTCCCAAGGTGCGAGTCGTCTACCAATCGGCCAAACTTCTCCCCCATGTCCAATCGCGCGCAAGGGGCCTAAATTGCGTCTTCGTGGGGCATCTGCGTGAAGAGAAAGACCCTCTCACGGCAGTTCGAGCATGGCAGTATCTGCCGTCGCATCTTCCCATTGCGCTCACCATCGTGGGTGGCGAATTGGATGAAGGTCTTGCGCGCGCCGTGCGAGCGGCGGCGAGAAAGGATTCCCGCATTCGTTGGTTGGGCGCCAAACCGCACGAGTGGACCTTGCGCGCGATTCAGCGCGGGGATTTGCTCATCAACGCTTCGCGCATGGAAGGCGGTGCCCACGTCATTGCGGAAGCCGTGCGCGCCGCTACCCCCGTGCTTGCCAGTCATATGCCGGGCAACGTGGGCATGCTAGGGCGCTCATACTCAGGCTATTTCGAGGTGGGGGATGCGCGCGGATTAGCCGCGCTATTGACGGGTCGCTTGCGACACCGAATGGCCTACGACACTTTGCTTGGGCAAACCCTACGCATGCAAGGGCTATTTGCCCCCGCGCGCGAAGCGGCCAGCGTAAGGCAGCTCGTTGCGGATATGCTGGGATGGCATAAAATGCCCGCCAAGGAGGATTTATGAACGCACCTGACTTCAAACCTGTCCGCCTGACCAGCCTCTCCCACGGCGGGGGTTGCGGCTGCAAGATCGCGCCCGAGTTGTTGGAGCAAATCATCGCGAAAACGGCGGCGAGTTTCGTTCCGAAGGAATTGCTGGTGGGCATCGAAACCAGCGACGATGCCGCCGTGTACCAGATCAACGAAACCCAAGCCATCGTGGCGACGACGGATTTCTTCATGCCCATCGTGGATGACCCCTACGATTTCGGCGCCATCGCGGCCACCAATGCCATCTCCGATGTGTACGCCATGGGCGGCACGCCGCTGTTCGCGCTGGCCTTGGTGGGCATGCCCATCAACGTGCTGCCCATGGAAACCATACGCCGCATATTGGAGGGAGGCGAATCCGTGTGCAAGCGCGCGGGCATTCCCATCGCGGGCGGGCATAGCATCGATTCCGTCGAGCCCATTTACGGATTGGTCGCCATCGGCTTGGTCGATCCCAAGAATCTCAAGCGCAACTCGGCCGCTATTCCGGGCGACAAAATCATCCTCGGCAAGCCGCTCGGCGTCGGCATATACAGCGCGGCGCTGAAGAAAGACGCACTCTCCGCGGAGGGCTACCGGGCCATGCTGGCCACCACCACCCAACTCAACACGCCCGGTTCTTCCCTCGGCGGCGTGCCAGGCGTGCATGCGTTGACCGACGTCACGGGGTTTGGATTGCTGGGTCATCTGCTGGAGGTGTGCAAGGGATCGAAACTCGGCGCGCGCTTGGAATGGGACAAGGTGCCTTTGCTGCCTGGCGTTCTGGATCTAGTGAAGGAGGGCTACAGAACCGGCGCCTCGGGGCGCAACTGGGCCGGCTACGGCAGCCGTGTCGAGCTAGGGGCATACGGTGATGTGCAACGCGACCTGCTCACGGATCCGCAGACGAGCGGAGGCCTATTGGTGACATGCCGGCCTAGCGCGGCGGCGGCCGTGATCGCGGAATTCCAACGGGCGGGATTCGGCCAAGCGGCGGTGATCGGCGATATGACGCCGGGAGATCCTTGTGTCGAATTGCGGTGAGTGAGGGCGCGCGGATGAACATCATCGAGAACGAAATTTGGGCTGAATTGAAACGCCTCGCCATCGCGGAGGCGGAAAAAGAGCCGCTGCTGGCCGATCACCTCTACGATCTGGTCACCCGCCACGAGGGTTACCCAGAAGCGCTGGCCCATCTGCTGGCGGTCAATCTGCGGGATAGCACTCTGGACAGCGACGCCTTGGACGATTTTTTTTCCGAGACCATCACGCGAAACGCTAACATCGCCACGGCGAGCCTCTACGATCTGCAAGCCATTCGGGAGCGCGATCCCGCCTGCGAGAACGTGCTGGTTCCATTCCTCTACTACAAAGGCTTCAAGGCCTTGCAGACCCACCGCGTTGCCCACGAGTTGTGGAAGGAAGGCCGCCGGCAAGTCGCGCGCTTTCTGCAATCGCGCGTGTCCGATGCCTATGGTGTGGATATCAACCCCGGCGCGCAGATTGGCAAGGGCGTGTTCATAGACCACGCCACCAGCATCGTCATAGGCGAGACCGCCGTGGTGGAAGACGATGTGTCCATGCTGCACGAAGTCAATCTCGGTGGCACTGGCAAGGTGAGTGGCGACCGGCATCCCAAGATTCGGCGCGGCGTGATGATCGGCGCCGGCGCGAAGATCCTGGGCAACATCGAAGTGGGAGAAGGTTCGAAGATCGCCGCCGGCAGCGTGGTGCTGAAGCCCGTGCCGCCGCACACCACCGTTGCCGGTGTGCCAGCCAAACCCGTGGGCACGCCAAGCTCCGCAGTGCCGGCCTTCGACATGCGGCAAGACTTGGAGTGAGGGGGACTCTCGCGGCGTAGACCCGCGATCCAATCCATGAGCCGCGCATCTCTGGACAAGAAGCTTGAGGCCTTATCCGCGTTGCGCGCCTTGCCGGTCACCGAAGCGGCTCACGCGCAGGTGCGTAAAGCGCTGCGTGACCCGAGCAATTACGTGTGCGCCAAGGCCGCTACCCTGGCGGGCGAGTTGGAATTGCGCGCGCTGATACCGGATCTCCTCGAAGTCCTAGATCATCATCTCGCCGGGGGAAGCGGCACCGACACTCAATGCTGGGCAAAGAACGCCATCATTGAAACGCTTTCCCGCCTTGGGCACAACGACGCCACAGTGTTCTTGCCAGGCATGGCGCACTTTCAGCCCGAACCGGTATGGGGCGGCAGCGAGGATACGGCAGCCGCCTTGCGGGGGAGTTGTGCGCTGGCTCTGGCGCAGACTTCGATCGATGATCAACACGCGCTCACCAGGTTGGTCGATTTTCTGGGCGATCCGGAGAAGCCAGTGCGCACCGAAGCGGTCCGGGCAATTGCTCTTTTCACCAGTGAGCCGGTGCCCTTACTGCTGCGATTGAAGGCCATACGCGCATTGGCCAACAGCAGGTATCGCGAAACGGTGGAGGAACTGGTGCGAGAAATCGTGACCAAGCGCGGGGAGTGTGCGCTCGCCAATGCATTCGCAAAGGAGTTTGCAAGTTGATGACCCAAGATAACCTTACGATTCGTAGTGCGGGCGAAAGCGATGTGCCCATCCTCCTTGAATTCATCAGAGCACTCGCTGAATACGAACGTTTGTCGCATCTGGTTACCGCCACTGAGGTGAGTTTGCGCGAGTCCCTTTTCGGCGCACAGCCTGGCGCCCAGTCGCTGCTTGCGTTCGAGGACGATACGCCAGTGGGCTTCGCCGTGTACTTCCACAACTTTTCCACCTTCCTCGGCCGCAAAGGCATGTGGTTAGAGGATCTCTTCGTCAAGCCCGCCTATCGCGGCCGTGGGTACGGCAAGGCTTTGCTGCACCGCGTTGGCCAGATCGCGCATGAACGCGGCTGCGGGCGTTTCGAGTGGTCCGTGCTGGATTGGAATACGCCCTCCATCGAGTTCTACCGGTCCTTGGGCGCGGAGCCCTTGAACGATTGGACCATTTTTCGCATGACGGGAAAGAGCTTGGAGCAGTTCGCCCAGAGCAGTTCTGTTTCCACTATACAAGCGGGGACTCCATGAGCATTCACGCGGAACTCGGCGAGTTACGCCAAGCCTTCGACGCCATGCAACCCGAACTGGAACTCACGGCGCGCGATCCCGCCATGGGCGTGGAGGGCTACGTGGTGGTATGGAACACCGGCATCAGTACCGGCGGACCGCTGGAACGTTGCGGCAAGGGCGGTACGCGAATCACTCCGACACTGACTTTAGATGAAGTGAAGATGCTGGCGCGCACCATGGCGCTCAAGAATGCCGCCGCCGGATGGTGCCAAGTCCGGCCTCAAGCTGGATCCCCTGGCGCCCGGATTCGAAAAACAGTACCGCCGCTTCGTGCGCCTATGCGCTCCGGTCTTGCATGAAAACGGTGGCCCGTTCGGCGAATTAGGCTTCGATATCGGTGGCCGTCCGGAGCATGCGCTATGGGCCTGCGATGAACTCGAGTCCACCCGTTGTTTCACTGGAAAGCCCCTGCACATGGGCGGCACCGACTACGACCGTGAAGGCATCGCCGGGTTGGGCGTGGCGGTTGCGGGTGCGACCATGATGCAGGAGCGCGGAGAGAGCCCGGCCCAAGCCACCTTCGCCATCCAAGGCATGGGTGCTATGGGCGCGGCGGTCTTGCGCTACTTCAGCGAATACGGTGCGCAATTGACCGCATTGGGCGATCCGAAGTACGGCGGTACCTGGACTTTTTCGAAGCCGCTTTCCGATGCGTTGCATCGCGCGCTGGTCAACCAGGACAGCGATGACGCCGTGAAGTTGCTGGCGAAAGAAGCTTTGAAGATCTCGGAAAATTCTCAGGATGTTCTCTATCAAAAAGCCAGCATTCTTTTCCCCTGCGCGATTCAGAACGTCGTCCGCGAAGACAACGTTCATCGCGTTCAAGCACGCTACGTGTGCGAAGGCGCCAACAGCCCGGTAACCCCGGGCGCTCGCACGGCGTTACACCAACGCGGAGTCTCCCTCATGCCGGATTTCATTGCGAACTCTGGGGGCATCTTCGCGGCCTTCGTGGAACTGACTTCAAGTACACCGAACAAGGCCGGGGAAGCGAAGACGCTCGCGCGAGAGAAGATCGGCGCCAATGTTCGGCAGTTGTTCGAGATCTGCGGCCGCCAAGGTTGCGAGCCTCAGGACGCGGCGATGTATATGGCGCTATCGAGAATTCAGCGGACTACTTATGCCGGTGGTTGAAACTATCGATCCCATGAATAGAGACTGCCTCTGCCGGGCGGCCGCCGCGCAAATACCGTATCCCCCCGCGCAGCCTATCCCGGAGCGGGAAATTAAGTCTGGATTGACGAATTCCTCGATTCGTTTAGCATTCTCAGATACCCCTGCAGCCTATTTCGTGGTACCTCGGCAAATAACCCGGTTTGGTTGAAACTGTGCCTAAAAACAGTAATGGTGACGCTCTGGAAAATCAAGGACCATGCTACTATTTCAAGAAAGAACGGCGAGGACATTTGAGTGGACCGGGTTCAAGTTGGGATGTTTTTAGGGTGGCTCGTTTTGTTACCATTGCGGCGCCGTACATAGCTATTGTTAGGCTCATTGACCGTTCGACTTGAGGTTTCATGGTGAGTGCAGTCGTCCGGGCAACGGTGATGCTGACTTTGGTTCTCGCTCATTCAGTTCTCGCAGCAGTTCTTTTCGGCTATGGGTTCGTTGTGGTAGCGGCGAGGTGCGGAGGGTCCACTGGGGCTGGTGGCGGTTTGGCATTCGCGGGGACATATGTGGCCCTTGTGGCGCTTGCCTGCGTGATCGTCATTTGGGCCGTGTTCATGGCCATAGTGTGGAAAAAGCATCGTGCATGGGCGTCCACGAAACAAACGCTGCTGGCGGGCGCAGGTATCCTTTTGTTCGTGTCAGTTGTTGGGTCCGCCTGCGGGTTCCTCGTGGATCCGAACTGCCCAGCAGTTTCTGTCGCGCCTTATGGCTGAGGTGGCCTCTTAGAATAATTATTTCCAACGCGGCCTCGAACTGAGTCCTCTATTCATAGCCACTACGTCGCATTCCCCAATGCTTAAAATTTCTCCCGCATGCGCTTTGCGTCCGGCGTAATGCCCGTGAACAGCCGGAAAGCTTCCGCCGCTTGATATACCGCCATCCCGCCGCCATCCAGCGTCCTGCAGCCCATTGCGCGTGCAACGCGCAGTAATTCGGTCTCCATGGGGAAGTAGATGATTTCGGCTACCCACAACGCGGGACGCAACAGCGATTCTGGTAGCGGCATGCCGGGATAGGCGGCCATTCCTACCGGGGTGGCGTTTACCAAACCATCCGCCTGCTGCACGAGACTAAGGTCCGCGCCATGCTGGACGCGGCCTTCGCCAAAGTGCGCGCGGAGCGTGGCGGCCAGCCGGTCTGCACGATGAACGTCCGTGTCGAAAAGCGCCAACCGCTTTACGCCAAGAGTAAGGAGTGCGTAGGCGACGGCTGCCCCGGCGCCTCCCGCGCCTAGTTGCACTACTTGGTTCAAACTTGTGCCGGATAACCCTTCCTTGAACGCTTCGGAGAATCCCAGCCAATCCGTGTTGTGGCCTATGCGGCGGCCCGCGCGCAACACGACTGTATTCACGGCGCCAATGGCGCGAGCGTCATCCGACAGTTCGTGCAGTAATGGCAAGACGGCTTGCTTGCATGGATGGGTAATGTTAAGCCCGTCGAATCCGAATTGCTCGGCGGCGCCGAGGAGTTCGGGTAAGGCTTCGGCGCCCCGCCCAAGGACGTCCAGATCGATCAACCGGTACACGTAGGGCAAGCCGTGATGCCGTGCCTCCTGTTCATGCATGCTTGGGGTACGTGACGACTGGATGCCGGATCCGATGAGCCCTACAAGGCGGGAGCGTGGTGGCATGGGGGCTGGGTGCTAAAGGGCACAGGTGAGTTAGGAGCTATGCTACCGTTCGTGCGGCTGCAAGCGAGCCCGCGCTTTTGATGTAAAAAGGGCGTTCTTGGCGTTTAAGGAGTACCCATGCCTTTCCAATCTGGCGCTTCGTTGCGCACCAGTGCATTGCCTTCGGTGCGTGCGCCGGTATCGTACTTGGTCGCGCAGGAGCGCCCGGTGCAGGTGCGCGTTTATCCGCCTGGGAGCGGGATCGCCACGGTGCGCCCGGCGTCTGGCCGTTACCCGGTGCAGGTGCACGATGCGCGCTCCGTTGCCAGCGAGCTACGGCTAGACGATCAAGGATTCGAGCTGGGTGCCAAACCTACGCGTTTCTCGGAGTTCTATGACGAAGCGGCTGTGCGCGCTAAATATTATCCGGAGGTGAGCGCCGTGGTGCGTGAAACGACCGAAGCGCTCGCGGTCATCGTGTTCGATCACAACGTACGAAGTGCTGCACGGGCTGCGCGTGGCGAGGTGGGGGTGAGGGTTCCGGTGGATCAAGCGCATAACGATTACACGGAGCGCTCGGGCCCAAAACGCAAGCAGGAAATTCTGGAGGCCGCGGGCCGGGCAGATCTCTCGGCGCGGCGAGTGGCCTTCGTGAATCTATGGCGCCCCATCACGGGTCCGGTACAAGACAACCCTTTGGCTGTGTGCGATGCGCGCAGCGTGGCGCTCGAAGATCTGGTCGATACGGACATTTATCATTTTGGAGAAGATAACCTTGACATTCCGCGCCACCGGGGCCAGATCTACTCCGTGCGGCATAACCCCGCGCACCGGTGGTTCTACATCTCGGATATGCGGCCAGAAGAATTTCTGTTACTCAAAGGCTACGATTCCTTGAATGATGGCCGGGCTCGCTTCATGCCTCACACGGGGTTCAACAATCCCGCGTGTCCGAGTATCTTCGTGCCGCGGGAGAGCATCGAGGCCCGAACATTGGTGGTGTACGACGAAGCGGCATAGCGGTGCCCGCCACCAGTAAACGCCTCCACGGCTGAAATGCGCGTACAGCAACCGATGCTACACTTCCGCACAGTGGCGAACCAAAGGAGCGGGGCATGAAAACGGTGCAACAGATTCTGGAAGGTAAGACCCACAAGATATTGTCGGTGAGCCCGGATGCATCGGTCTACGACGCTCTGCAACTCATGGCGGACAAGGACGTGGGAGCCTTGGTGGTGCAGAACAATGACCAGCTCGCGGGCATTTTTTCCGAGCGCGATTACGCGCGCAAAGTTGTCCTGCAAGGCAAGGCATCCAAGGACACCTTGGTGAAGGAGGTCATGACCAGCAAAGTGCTGTGCGTGAATCCCTTGCAAACCATGGATGAATGCATGGCGCTCATGACCGACAAACGCGTGCGCCATCTCCCCGTGATCGAGCAAAACAAAGTCGTGGGTGTTATTTCCATAGGCGACGTGGTCAAGGAAGTCATAGCCGACCAGCAGTTCCAGATCCATCAACTGGAACAATACATCCACATGTAAGGACTCCCCGTGCACGCCTCGCGCAGCATCGTAATAACCATCTGCCTGGCCATCCTTCACGGGTGCGCGACTCAGAGCCAGCGCACCGCCAAGGCCGTGGGTTGCAATGTCGTGAGCGCGCACATCATCTCCAGCGAAGCTTCCCGGCGCGGTTCGACGACGGATTGGTGTGCCAAGTGCAAGGGAATTTTGTACCGGTGTGTCGGTAACGCCGCGAAAGATAAAGTAGAGTGTAGGCCAGCAAGGACGGAAGACAGGTGCGGCTAAAATTGATTGTTACCGTCTTGGCGGGACTCTGGGGCGGGCTCAGCGTTCACGCTGAAAACCAAGAAAACGTGGACGCGAGCATTCAAAATAAATTGGATCCAACGGATTTTCGCTCGCGGCTGGAGTTTCGCACGGAGCACCAGCGCCTGCGCGACGACGGAAGCCGTAATCTGGTGCTTCCCCGCCTGGACTACGCCGCCAGCAAGCAACTGGCGTTTCGCGTGGAGTTGCCCTTCGTCGCGGACACGCCTAAGAACCAGCCGAGCGACTCGGGCCTCGGTGATTTGCTCGGGCGCATGGTCTATCGCATGCACCGCGGGGACGGTTACGCCTGGGTGGTGGGAGGCGAGGTGGTGTTCGATACCGCCAGCGAAGGGCTTGGAGCAGGAACCAATATCGTCACGGCCCTAACATTCATGTCCATCGATGTGCCGAAGTACAAGTCCGTACTGTTTCCGCTCTACCAATATTCCTTCAATGCGGGCGGTGGCCCCGCTATCGGGTTTTCCACGATTCGGGCGAGCGTCATGACCAAATGGCCAGAGCGCTACTACACTTTTGTCGAGCCCACGCTCTATGCCGACCACGAACACGGTTCGCGCGTGGCAGGCACGTTCGAGGTGGAGGTGGGCAGGTTCGTCTCATCCGACGCAGCCATCTGGGCCCGGCCGGGCGTTGGCATCCGCAAGCATGTGATGCCGCGAGTCTACGATTGGAATTTCGAGGTTGGCGTCCGTTTTTTTCTGAACTGACTTAACCCCGCCTTAGGCGCTGCCGCGTTCATAGGAGCGTTCCTTCATTCTTGGAGCGCTTTATGTTCGCAAAGACAATTCTTGTCCTTGTGCTGTTAGTTCCCATGCGGGCGGCGTTCCCGCTGGGAGGGTTGTCGGATGTAACGGTATTCGATCGTAGCCAAGGTGTTGAACTGCCCGTGTACCACCAGGGCGGGCGCTACTATGTGGAGGGCCAGCCAGGGAATGAGTACGAAATCCGGTTGCGCAATCAAGGCGAGGGCGATTTGCTTGCCGTGGTGTCGGTCGATGGCGTCAATGTCATCACGGGCCAAACGGCCTCGCATGCGCAACCGGGCTATGTGTTGGAGGATTACCAACCCGTGCATGTCGCGGGCTGGCGCAAGAGACTGAGCAAGATTGCGCGTTTTTTCTTCACGCGCTTGCAAGACTCTTACGCCGCGCGTACCGGCCGGCCGGATCATGTTGGGGTGATCGGAGTTGCTTTATTTCAACGCCGGGTTCCAGTGCAAGTGGAACCCCCTCTCTCGCGCATGCCCATGGAGTCTTCCTCGGGCGCGGCCGCCGTGCCGGAGCGGCGTGCCGAGGAAAAAGCGGACGATCGCTTGGGCACGGGTCATGGAAGAATTGAAGGATCTCACGCGCGCTATACAAGCTTCGAGCGGGCGAGCGATCGTCCCGCGGAGGTGATTGCCATTTATTACGACAGCCGCGCCAATCTGATTGCACGCGGCATCTTGCCAGAGGAACGCCATGGGGCTCATTCCAGGGATCCCGACCCTTTTCCGAATACTTTCGTACCGGATCCGCCAGCACATGTTAGGTAAAGCCGCGCTCTGACATGCCTGCACTGTCCGTGGTGCTTCCCTCCGGGGAGGCGGTTCCCGCTGATCGCGTTGAACCAAGCGATGAGGATCTCATGCAGCGCTTCGGCGCGGGGGATGCGGGCGCCTTCGATGCGTTGTACGCGCGGCACCGCGGTCCCATGTTTCGCTTCATGCAGCGCCAATGCGCGAATCGCGCGTTGGCCGAGGAGTTGTTCCAGGATGTGTGGATGTCGCTCATAGCTGCCCGCGAACGCTACCGCCAAGAGGCGAAGTTCACGACCTATCTTTACACGCTGGCGCGCCACCGGGTCATCGACCATTTTCGCCGCCAAGGCGTGCGCTCGCAGGTGCACGCCGAGGGTGATGAGGACAGTATCGAGCTGGCACCTTCCGCGGCGCCCACGCCGGAGGCGCAACTCGAGTCGCGCCGCGCCGTGAGCAGGGTATTGGATTTGGTGGAGGCGCTACCAAGCGCGCAACGGGAGGTGATGCTGTTGCGCGCGGAAGCGGGCCTGAGCATTGAAGAGATCGCCGCCGTTACATTGTCCGAACGCGAAACGGTGAAGAGCCGCTTGCGATATGCCATGGATAAACTCAAACGCGGAATGGAGGGATGGTTATGAGTCCGCGCCCCATTGGTGACCATCCGCCGGAAGAAGATCCGCGCGTGATCGCGGCCTACCAGGATGCATCCACGGATGAACCCAGCGCAAGCATCGATGCAACCCTGCGCGCCGCGGCCAGACGCGCGGCGGGCTCGCGGCCGCATGCGCCCGGCAACTTTCGTTTGGGGATTTGGCAGGCGCCATTAGCGGCGGCGGCCATCGTTGTGTTGAGCACCACCGTGGTGTTTTGGACGGTGCGCGAAGAAGGCTTGGGCAAGCTTTCCCAGCCGCCTTCCGCTGAAGAGGCCGGCGCGTCGCGGGATTCATCGCCGCCGAAAATCGAACGGCAAGAAAAGCTCGCGCAGATGAAAGTGCCAAGTCCGCCGCCTTCCGCGCCTGCCCCCGTGCGCAACCGCGCAGCCACGTCCGAGAGAGGCTACGCATTCGAGGCAGATCCGGCGCTAGCCAAGAAGCTAGAGTCTAGCCCCGCAAAGGTGCAGCCAGCACCGGCGCTCCGCGATCAGTTTGCCAAGGAGGCGGGCTCCCCCGCCACATCCGTTAGCGCCGCCGAGGCGGACCAATCCTTGACGGTGCGGCGCGGGAGCATGGCACCGGAGAAACGCAAAATGGATCAAGCGCAATCTGAACGGGCGGACTCGGAGGACAAAGCGTTGCAGCGTGAGGAGCCGCCTACCACCGCGCAGGCGCAACCGGCGTCCGCGACCCCGCCCGTGGAATCGAAGGATTCCAGCGTGCCGCCCGAGAACGCCGGCGCGGCTTCGTCCATGCGCGAGGAAAGAGTGGAGCCACCCGCGCAATGTATCGAGCGCGTCGAACACTTGTTGCGGGAGGGGAAAAGGACGCAAGCCATGGAGGCTTTGGCGGCCTTCCGTAAAACCTATCCGGCTTACACATTGCCTGACGCCCTGGCGCAACTAGAGCGCGAAATGGACCAGCCTCGCTGATTCGCGGGGAATGAGCGGGCGCTCCCAGTGAGTGAATGCCCAATCCCAGATTTCTGTTACGCCCGCGTGCACCAGTTCGGCGGGCACGGCCTGGCCTAGAAAATTCAGGGCGCTGGCCAATATAGGGCCAGGCTTATCGAGCGGCAGTGAGGGCGCATGAGTCTGCTTGCTGAGTTTCTCTCGGCCAGGATTCAGGGCGACTGGGAGATGCAGAT
>SHXO01000009.1 GCA_009693245.1 Betaproteobacteria bacterium
GTCTCCCTTCATCGCCGCCAGCGCGACTTGCGCCTTGAACTTCGCGGTCAATTTCCGTCGTGGCCTTCTCTTGCTCATGGTCTTGCTCCTCTTGGTTGGAAGCAAGGCTATCAATTATCCGCGTGTCCGAAAATCCGAAGCCCTCTTTATAGTTGCAAAATTTCCCAATGGGCTAACAGGTAATCAACGGAAGATGTCCGTGTTACAACACGGACATCTTCCGTCTATCACGCACTTCCAACTTGCCATTCGCATTCCAAGACCCTCCACTTTGGGCAAAAAGGCTACTACTTACTCAACGACTTGCCAAGCGCGCAGCAAGAAACACCAGCAGATGGAGCGCGCTGAGGCTTGTTGGATAGACGGACAGTTTCCGTATTTTCGCGCACTGCTGATGGGAATCTAAATCGTTCGGGTGGAAATGCCCGAAGAAAAGGCGTAAGAGCGCTTTACGCGAGGCCGAAATTCTCGTCCCCCGCCTTGTCTCCGGAGATCTAAGTGCTATTGATGGTGGGGATGTTGCGATGGTCCATAAGTCCCTGGGTTCGCAATAATGCCAGGACGGCCAGCACTTTTACCGTCAAAATGCCGGGCATGTATACACCGCGCTTCAGTTCACGAAATCCGGCACGAACCATCTTGGCAGCGCCAGAAACACTTCCGGTGCCATGATGATGAATACCAGCACGAGCAACATCGGAATCAGCATGATGGTCACGTCTTTCATCACGCTCATCAGGCGGACGTTGCCGATGGCGCAGGAAATGAGCAGGCATAGGCCATAGGGCGGTGTCACCAAGCCGAAGGCTAGGGAGACGATGCCGACCAGCGCGAAGTGGATCGGGTGCATGTGCGCGGCTTCGGCGATGGGGGAGAGGATGGTGCCCACGATGATGATGGCGGGGATGGCGTCCAGAAAGCAGCCGACGACCAGGAACACGCCGGCGATGAAGAAGCCGGTGCCGGTGATGCCGAGGTTCATCGCGGAGACGGAGGCGAGCAAGCTCTTCGGGATCTGGTAGTAGGCCAGTAGCCAACCGAAGGCGGATGCGGCGCCGACACAGAACAACGCGATTGCGGCGAGCTTTCCCGTTTCCAGAAGGGCGTCGTAGATCTTCCTGCTCGTCAATTCTCGGTAGAGAAAAGTAGATAGGATCAAGGAATAGATCACCGCGATGGCGGCGGATTCGGTGGCGGTGAACCAGCCGAATACTTTTCCGCCGATGATGATCACCGGCGTCATCAGTGCCGGTACGGAGAAGAACAAAGCGTTGCGCATTTCAATCCACGTCGAGCGCGGGTAGGTTGGGTAGTTGCGCAGCTTCGCGTAGACATGCACCGTGGCCATTTGCACGCCACCCAGCATCAAGCCCGGCAAGATGCCAGCGATGAAGAGCCCGCCGATGGAAACGGTGTGCACGCCTCCCCATACCACCATCAAAATGCTGGGCGGAATGATGACCGCGAGCACCGCCGATACGGCCGTGATGGCGACGGAGAAGCTGATGTCGTAGCCTTCCTTTACCTGGGCGGGAATAAAGAGCTTGCCTTGGCTGGCGGCGTCCGCGGTGCTGGAGCCTGAAATGCCGGCGAAGAAAATGCTAAGCACCACGTTCATCTGCGCCAGGCCGCCGGGCAAATGCCCCACGAGCGCACGCGACAAACGCAGCATGCGATCGGTGATGCCGCCGGCGTTCATCAGATTTGCGGTCAGCAGAAAGAACGGCACGGCGAGCAGGATGAAGGAGTTGTAGGCCTTGAAGGTCTCGTTGAAGAGCACGATAGGCGAGAGCCGTTCTTCGATGAAGAGTACCGGCAGACACGCGAGTCCCAGCGCGAAGGCGATAGGCACGCGCAGAACCATCAAGGCGAAGAACACCCCGAAGAGCAACGCGCTGGCCTCGGCTGGGCTCATGCCGCTTTGCTCATCAGTACCTTCGCTTCATGCACGAATTGCTCACCCAAGAACAAGATCCATATCAAGCCCGCCAGCGGCCACGATATGAAGATCATCCACATGGGCAAATCCGCCAGCTCTGAGGTCTGCTCCCAACCCGCGTCCACCCACTGGTAGCCGTAGTAGAGAAAGACGAAGGCGAATATCAATACGGCGAACTGGGTGAGCAATTTGACGGCGGCCGTTGCGCGCGGAGGAAGCGTTGGAATGAGATCGACGTCGAAATGCGTGCCTTCGCGCACACCCACCATGGCACCGATCATGATCATCCAGATGAAACAAAAGCGCGCCAGCTCCTCGGTCCAGATGTAGCGCGGGATGAATCCCACATAGCGGGAAAAGATCTGGAGAAAGACCGGCACGATGAGAATGGCCACCGCCAAGGCGAGAAGCCAGCTCAGTACCCGGTGCAGGGCTGCGAGGGCGGACTTCACAGGGCGCACCTAACCGCTCTTAACACGATGAGTCACGAAGGGGGGCGCGAAGAAACACGAGGGAGCGATTGTTCCTAGTTCATGATAGGTTTTTCCCTCACCCTCGGTCCATCTCCCGGAGGGCGAGGGAGGGAAATCCTCGCGCTTCGTATTGAAAGAGGTTGAATATCCGCGAGTCACTTCAACGCGTCTATCTTCGCCAAAATCGCCTCCGCCCCAATCTCCTTGGCGTAGGCCGCCTTGACCGGCGCGGCGAGTTCCAACAGCTTGGGCCGTTCGGGGAATTTGTGCAACTTGATCTTGCCTTCCTTGGCGAGTTGTTGCAGCTTCATGTTGTTTTCGCTGGATTCGATCTGGCGGCCGTAGTCGCCTGCTTCCTTTCCGGCTTTGAGGATCGCGGCCTGCAATTCCTTCGGTAGCCGCTTGAAGGTTTTCCCGCTGAAGCAGAGGGGCCGGATGGTGAAGGAGTGTTCGGTGAGCGAGATTTCCGGTGCCACTTCGTAGAAGCGCATCTGGATCATCCCGGCGGCCTCGTTGTCGAGCGCCTTGATCACGCCGGACTGAATGGCGTTGTAGGTCTCGCTATAGGCGATGACCGTGGGCGCCGCGCCGATGGCGTTGAAGATCTTGGTTTGAATGGGGGCGCCCATCACGCGCATGGGCAATCCCTTCAACTCCTGCATGGTGCGCACTGGCGTGTTGGAGATGAGGTTGCGCGTGCCGCCACCGGGATAGCCGATGAGAATCACGTCCGCCTTCTTGGCCACTTCGTCGGCGATGGGTTGCAGTATCCCTGCCGCGAGCACTTTGTTTAGATGGTTCAGATCGCGGAACAAGAAGGGCATGTCTATGAAGGGCGCGGCCTTCGAGTAGGTGGACATGTGCGCTGGCGATACGATGGCGTAATCCACCGAGATGCCTTGGTTCATGTAGGCGAAGTACTCTTTTTCCAGGCCCAGTTCGCTGTTCCGGTGCAGCACGAACTCCAAGGGTTTGCCGTAGTACTTCTTCACCAACTCCTCGAATTTGAGCAGCGCCTTGTTGTAGGCGTGCTCGTCGTTGAATTGCACGGCACCGTGCAAAGTGATGGGTTTCTCGGCGCGAACCGGCATAGCCAGGGCAGCTAGGAAGACCAAAAAATATTTCAGTGGTTTCATTCAGATCTCAAATGTAAACGCGGCGGAACCACAGAGACACAGAGGCGCGGAGGAAAAGCGACTTCGTGAGGGGACTTCTGCTCCTACCCCGAAGCTAACCACGATCCTGGCGGCTGTTCATGGAATATGGTTTTTCTCTGTGCCTCTGTGTCTCTGTGGTGAGGTTTCAAGGTTAGTCGTTGACCGACACGAAAGCTACCGCATAAGCCTTTAGCTTCACGGTATTTGCTTCCAGCGGTTTGCACCGGGATTGAAATCCACGCGGGTCGGTCGTCGCCTGTTCGAAGCTGGTTTCATCCAGCATCCCGATGAATTTCGCGCCCGTTCCATGACCGGAAAGGGACACGGTCTGCTCGTCCGCCGTCAGGTTGATGAGCCAGATCAGGGTTCCCTTCCTCTCCTTGTAGGCGATGCACTCGACTTCCGAGGTGTTGGAAGATGTGCTGGAGACGATCTTTCTTCCGGCGGCCCGAGTGAGACCGCTGATGACATGGAAGGAGGGAAACACGCACGTCTCCTTTGCCTGGTCGAAGTAAGGTTGAGCGTGTTCGCCCTTGCGGTAGATGATGCCCAGAGGCCCGGTGGAAGCCCCGATGGAAACGCTTTGCACCCAGGTGCGCGCCAAGGTGGCGAGGTAGCCCGCGATCCACGCGGCGCCGAATTGCGCCCGCATGCGCGGATCCACCAGCGGCAAGCACACGCGTTCGTTGTTTGGGTTGGGAGTGTAGGTGGCGCCATGGGGGTTATCGCGGCAGCCGATGGCGCTCGGCCCGATACGGCACGCTGTCTTGCCGATGAAGGTGCGCGCGGTCTTGATCTGGTGGGGCAGGGCCTCCAGGGTTTCCATTACCGAGCGGTCATCGGCCGCGTGCACCGTGGGACAGGTGGTGTTGGTGACGAAGTCCAACTGCTTGACCGGTACGCGCTTGCGATTGAGTTCGGTGAAGAAGGAGAACATGCCTCCGCCCAGCTTCACTCCGGGAAAGGCCGCGCGCGCGGCTTTATAGAGTTCATCGAGTTCGGGGGCAGGCGGGCGCGGACCTCCAGGTAAGACGGATTTGAGATCGCCCACGGGCACCACGGCCACGGCGGCGAGCGTGATTCCGGACTGTTGCACTTGTTCCGCCAGCCCCTTCAATTCGCGGGCAAAACGATCCAGACTCTCCACGATCACTTCCAGCATCATTTCGGCGCCCGTCTGCTCGCTCAACACTCGATAGCCGTAGAGTTCCTTCAACCCGTGATTCTTGCGCGGATCGATTTGTCCGATGAGGAGCTTAGGTGCCGCCAGTTTGAGAAGATCCAGACGTCGTACCGTATGACCGATTTCCTCGGCGGGCACGCCGAGCCCAACGGGCATGACGGTCTCCTTCGACAGCGCACCCAGTTTCACCTCGATCGCCTGCGCGCCGCTCGTCTTCTTGCCCTTGGGCAAGTTACCCGCAAGCGTGACCTTCACGGACTGCTTGACCATCTCTCCTGCGTTCAGTACATAGGGCCAAGGCAAAGCCAGCGGACGCACGTAGGTCTTGAAGGAGGCATCGGTCCAATTGCGGTGGTCTTCCGTTTCCCAAGTATCGCCTTCGAACCGAACCGTGGCCTTCACGCCCGGAAAAATTTCGTGAGTCATGGCGCGCAGGTTCAAGAACGGCTGAACCGGATTGATCATTTCCGGGAAGATGGATTTCTCCGTGCTGCCGTCGGTGTGCTCCAACTCCACGGCATGACCCACGGTTCCCGTGAGCGGATGCAAAACGACGAAGCCCGTACGCGCGGTGAGAAAATCGGTCTTGGGAACAGCCGTGCCTTGAAATTCGAGGCTGCCGTCCGCGCGCCCCTCGATCTGGATGCCGAAGGCGATTTCCTGTGCCCCGCGCGAGCACACCGCATGATAGGAAACCGAAAATCCGTCCTTGCGCTGGTCGGTCTTGAGGTTGCTCAGCACGGGAACGTAGGTGCCCCAGTTCTCGTCGCGTACCAGGAAAGCCAGCATCCGCAATACCTCGGTGCCGCCGATTTTGAGGTAGCGTAATTGCCCGTTGTCGAACTCCACGCTCATGGGACCGGCGGTGAAGATCTTCCCCGCTACGTCGGGTTGTTCGGTGCCGCACAGAGCGATGGCGCGTGAGACTTTGGTCATGAAGTTATCCTTCGTAAACTGGGAGGTGAGAGGAGGGAGGCGGGAGGAGAAAGGCCAGCCTTTTGCATTATTCTCGCCTTGCAGCCTCTAGTTGACTGCGGCGAGGAGGGGTTTACACCTCCCTCCTCCCTCCTCCCTCCTCCCCAAATCACAATACTTTCTCCGTCGCCGGATCGATCAACACCGCGCGATTCATATCGAGGGCGAGTTCAACGTTCTCGTTGGGGCGCGACACGTCGTGCGCGAGCAATTCGGCGATGGTCTCGTTGCCGCCCAGGCGGAACGTCGCGTAGGTGCGCGCGCCCGTGGGTTGCAGCAACTCTATCTTTACATGGACTCGGGCTTAGCCGTCTCGTGGCGCGCCGGCACGGCTGATGTGTTGCGGGCGCACGCCCAGTGTCACGTCCTTGCCTTGCCAAGCGGATAAGTTCTGGCCGCGAGGATGCTACACCGGTTCCTCCGCGGCCAGCCGTGCGCTGTCATCTCCGGACTACTCCAACTTCAACCCGACATCCTTCACCAACTTGGCGTAACGCGCGACTTCGCCTTGAATGAAAGCCTCGTATTGCGCGACGGGCAGGGGCGCGGGTTCCGCCCCCGTGGCATCCATGTGCGCCTTGATGGCCGGTAGGTGGAGCATGGCGGCGATTTCGTTGTTAAGGTAATCGACCACTTTCTTGGGCGTAGCCGCGGGCACGAAGAAGCCAGTCCAGATCAGGTCACTATAGCCGGGGAAACCCGCTTCGGCCATGGTGGGGACGGTTTCCAGAGCGGTATTACGCTGCGCCGAGGTCACCGCCAGGGCGCGCAATCTGCCTGTCTTGATATGCGGTTGGGCGGAGGGGATTCCGCTGAAGGCGATGTTGATGCGCCCTCCCAGCATCTCGCTCAAGACTTGCGTGTCGCCCTTGAAGGGGACGTGTAGCGGTTTGATGCCGGCTACTTGGAAGAATAATTCCGCCGCGAAGTGTGGCAAGCTGCCCATGCCGCTGGAGCCGTAGTTCACCGCTTCAGGCTGTGCCTTCGCCAGCGCCACCAATTCCTTCAATGAATTCGCCTTGAGTTGCGCGTTGACCAACACTACCAATGCCGAGATATAGGCGCGGTTCAGAGGCGCGAAGCTCTTGAGCGGATCGTAGCCCGCGTTCTTGTATACGTAAGGGCTGATGGCGTAGCTGTTGTTGGTGAAGAGCCAGGTGGTGCCATCCGCGGGCGCCTGCGCCACGAAAGCCGTGCCCAGGGCTCCGCCCGCTCCGGGTTTGTTCTCCACGATCACTTGCTGTTTGAGGCGCTCGCTCAGGGCTTGCGCCATGACCCGCATACGAGAATCGATGCTAGAGCCGGCCACGAAAGGGATGACGACCCGGATGGGTTTGTTGGGCAGTTCCTGCGACCAACCGCCGTGGCTCGCGGCAAGCCCAGCGCCCGCGAGCAACTTCAATACGGTTCGGCGGCTTGAATCGGGTAACGAAGAGTTCATCGTAAAAGGATGATGGCAGGCGTCAAAATATCCTCCACGGGAGTTGGAGGGCCGGCTTTCCAGTTGAATTCGGCGAGGTTCTTATTCTCCCGCCCGCTCACATCTATAAACTGGAGAACAAATATCCCGCCACTCAGTTTGGCTCGTAGCCAATAATCTTTTCCTGCCTCGAATTCCAGTTCCACTTCATTGCGCGCAGTGCGATAGTTGTGATACGCACCCACGCCAAGCGAATGTTTTCCTGGAGCGACGCAATACTTGTCCCATCTGTTGCCCAATATGGACATCGACGCTAGGCCATCTATTTCCATTATTTCAACTTGTGCCTCACCGTCTGTCAACAAAAAAGATGCTTCAGGAAGCTTGGACTGTTACCTCTGATGCATGCGGCCTCCGGCGAATTACGCCTCCGGCTAAAGCCAATCTCCTTAGCGGGGCGATCTGCATCGCCTGCGTCACCCGAGGCGGGCGCGCATTGGGCGCCATAGGGCGTTTTTTCAGTGTGGCTTTTTCCCGCCGGAAAGGTCCCGCGAATTTCCAATGCACGTTCACGATGTGCAAACGCCTCCGTTCCGCTCCACGTGTTCTCAAGCGTTACAGCGTACTCCTCCAGAAACTCCGCGTACGCGAGAGGATCGCGGGTATCCGCGCCAATCTTCTGGAATTCCGCGAACGCCTGCTCAAAGTATTCCTTCGCTTTCGGGTAATCTCGGCGGTCTAAATTCAGACGGGCAAGCTCGTATAGTGACATGTAGGCGGGGCCTGCATTTTGACGGTCGAGATCATATGCCTCGTTCAAGCCGGCTTGCGCCTCGCCCCAATCGCATATCACGCCCGACGATCTTCCGTACTCATATTTCAGAACAGCCATGGCACGCGGGCCGGCTTTCGCCAGTTGGGCGTTGAGAATGGCCCGGCTGAAGTACGTTTGTGCATTCTTCCAATCGCCAGCGTGCATCGCCTGGTAACCAGCCGCCGCATAGTTTCTCGCGGCTCTAAGATTAATGGAGTTACCGCCGCAGCCTTGCAGTAGGATCAGTGCCAAGCCTACGATTGCCATGTGCTTCATCGGTTGTCCCCACAACTGTCCCGCACGGGTGCTTAGTTCGAGAGGGAGATTACTCCAACTTGAACCGGATACTTTTGGCGGCCCGCGCGCGGCATCATCCATCGCCCCGAACAAACTCGGCTTAAAACGTCAACTGGAACAGCGCTATCTGTGTGCGTCCGGTGTGGCTGAGTTGTATGCCGCCCAGAGAGTGCAGTGCTTCACTGCCACCAGCACAAACACTCCTGAGGCACTACACTAACATCCGTATTTACCATTTCCCGGAGTTTCGCCCCATGCCGCGTTCCTATCCGAAAGCGCGAACCACCGCGCTTATCGCCGCACTCGCCTTGAGCGCAACATCCTTCGCGCTTGCCGCTGGGCCCGCCGTGCAAGGCCCGGAGAGTGTCGAAGACTGGTACAAGGCAGGCCAGAAGTTCATTCAAGATGGCTACGCCCTCAAGCGCGCGGACCGGCTCGCCAAGAACGTGATCCTATTCGTGGGCGACGGCATGGGCGTTTCCACTGTCACAGCCGCGCGTATTCTGGAAGGGCAACTCAATGGCAAGCCCGGCGAGGAGAACCGTCTGTTCTTCGAGACCTTTCCCTACGTTGCTCTCAGCAAGACCTATTCTTGGGACCAGCAGACGTCCGATTCCGCCCCCACCATGACGGCCATGGTGACGGGCTACAAGGCGCGCGAAGGCATGTTGTCGGTGAATCACACGACGGCGCGTTTCGAAAGCGACGCAAAAACCATCGCCGCGAAATCCTTGCCGACCATTCTCGAACAAGCGGCTGCCGCCGGTAAGCACACGGGAGTGGTGTCCACGGCACGTCTCACGCACGCCACGCCGGCGGCCAATTACGCGCACACCGCCGTGCGCGATTGGGAGAGCGACAAGGAGATTCGCGACTACGAAGCCGAGAATGGATTGCCGGGCGGCACGGTGAGCGCCAAGGACATCGCACGCCAATTAATCGAACTCCCGGAAAGCGCCAAGCGGAGCTTGAAGGTGGCCATGGGCGGAGGGCGCACCTACTTCTTGCCCAATAGCGTGAAAGATCCGGAGAACGGCGCGCCAGGGCGGCGCAAGGATGGCCGCGACCTCACCGCCGAATGGGTAGGCACCCGGGGGCCCAAGACAAGCTTTGTGTGGGACAAGGCGCAATTCGATGCCATCGATCCCGCTCATACAGAGTACCTGCTTGGGCTGTTCGAGAACTCGCACATGCAGTACGAGGCGGACCGCGGCAACGACAAGGCGGGTGAACCATCGCTCGCCGAAATGACGGAGAAAGCAATCAAGCTGCTCTCCAGGAATCCGAGGGGGTTCTACTTGCAGGTGGAGGCGGGGCGTATCGATCACGCGCACCACGCCGGCAATGCCAAGCGCGCGCTGCTCGATACGATCGAATTTTCCCGCGCCATCAAGAAAGCCTATGAGATGACCGACCCGGAGGAAACGCTCATCATCGTCACCGCCGATCACAGCCACACCTTCACGATCGCCGGTTACCCGCATCGCGGGAACAACATCCTCGGTCTGGTGCGCGAGGTGCCCAACAAGGATGGCGAAACGCCTCAGACCAAGAAAGACCGCCTGGGTTTACCCTACACCACCCTGGGATATGCCAACGGGCCAGGCTGGCGCGACGCGCTCGCCAGCGGTGCCAAGCGCCCTGACTTGAGCGCCGTGGATACCGCGGGCCCCAGCTTCTTGCAGGAGGCGGCGGTTCCCACCGAGGGCGCTGAAACCCACGGCGGCGAAGATGTCGCCATCTATGCCACCGGACCCAAGTCGCATCTGGTGCATGGTTCCATGGAACAGAATTGGATCTATCACGTCATGCGCGAGGCTTTTGGGTTTTAATGATGTTTTCTTGGCTCATGACGCGTTATTTTCCCTCATCCCTACCCTTCTCCCGGAGGGAGAAGGGCTTTTTCTCCCTTGCCCTCCGGGATAGGGAACGAGTGTGACGGAAACGGCGGCCCGGCCTTTCACGTATGTGGAAATGCTCATCAAGCGAGGGCCTTGGTCACCACCTCCATGGTGTCCTTCGACAGACCGTCAAGACCTCTGATGGTCTCCAGCGCGGCGCGCGCATGCTGCTGCCGGGTTGTGTCGATCTTTTTCCAACGATCGAACGCTCGCGCCAATCGGGCCGCCACCTGCGGGTTGAGTTTGTCCAGCACACCGATCTGGGTGGCGGCGAACCAATAACCCGAACCGTCGGCGGCATTGAAGCGTACTTGGTTGCCCTGGCAGAAACTCCCGATCACGGCGCGCACCTTGTTGGGATTGCGCAGATCGAAGGCGGAGTGAGCCAGCAGCGCTTTGACGCGACCAAGAGTATCCGGTAGCCGCGAAGTTGCCTGCACCGCGAACCACTTGTCCAGCACTAAGGCTTCATCCTTCCAACGGTCATGGAACTTTTGCATGACGGCTTCACGTTCGTCGCAAGACGTGTTGGCGAAGGCCGTGAGCGCGGCCATGGAATCCGTCATGTTATTGGCACCATCGAATTGCGCGAGGCACAGCGCACGCGCGGCAGTGTCATTCAACTCCATCAAGTACGACAGGCACAAGTTCTTCATGGCTCGCCGCCCGGCGGACTTCGCACCGGCGCTGTAGGCGCCCGGCGTGCGGAAAGCGTGATAAGCCTTCAGCAATTCGCTTGAGAGCGTGCGCGCCAACCGCGTGCGCAGCATGGTGCGCACGGCGTGGATGGCATCGGGGTCGATCACGCTCATCTGCTCCGCGATGTAGCCTTCCGATGGCAGCGACAAGGCTTCCGCCGCGAACGCCGGGTCTTGCGCAGCGTTTTCCAGCAAACGCGCCATGGCGTGGAAGTAGGCCTCGGGTAACTCCGGTGCTTGGCCAGCTTGGTGCGCGCTAATGCCTCGCAGCAGTAAACTCATGGAGAGGCGCTGCCCGGCTTCCCAGCGGTTGAAGGAATCGCTGTCGTGCGCCATGAGATGCGCCAAGTCTCCGTCGCTGTAATCGTGCTTGAGGACCACGGGCGCGGAAAATTGCCGCAGCAGCGAAGGCACCGGCTTGGCGGGAACGCCTACGAAGCAAAAAGTTTCCGTGGCATTCCTCATAGAAAGTACACGCGTTCCATTCGCAGCCTCGGGCTCCCCTTCCAAGCGCAACGGGATGTCCTTGCCATCGGGTCCCACCAGCCCGACCGCCAAGGGAATGTGGAAAGGTTGTTTATCCGGCTGGCCTGGGCTGGGGCCGCAAGACTGCGTAACGCTCAGCGTGTAGGTCTTCGCGGCCGAATCGTACACTCCCTTTGCATCCAGAGCGGGTGTGCCGGCATGGTCGTACCAGCGATTGAATTGAGCGAGGTCCACGCCGCTCGCATCTTGCATAGCTTGCACGAAATCGTCGGTGGTCACCGCCTGTCCGTCGTGGCGCTCAAAATACAAATCCATGCCCGTGCGAAAATTCTTCTTGCCAACAAGGGTGTGGATCATGCGCACCACTTCGGCGCCCTTCTCGTAAACGGTGGCCGTGTAGAAGTTGCCGATCTCCATGTAGGATTGCGGCCGCACCGGGTGCGCCATGGGCCCGGCATCCTCGGGAAACTGCGCCGCGCGCAGGCCCCGTACTTCCTGGATGCGCTGCACCGCCCGCGAATACATGTCCGCGCCGAACTCCTGGTCGCGAAATACGGTGAGCCCTTCCTTGAGCGAGAGCTGAAACCAATCGCGGCAGGTGACGCGGTTGCCCGTCCAGTTGTGAAAGTATTCGTGCGCCACCACGCGGTCGATGTTCATGTAGTCCAAATCCGTGGCGGTATCCGGACGTGCCAGCACGTACTTGGTGTTGAAGATGTTGAGGCCCTTGTTCTCCATGGCGCCCATGTTGAAATCGCCCACGGCCACGATCATGTAATTATCCAGGTCCATCTCCAAGCCGAAGACGTCCTCATCCCATTTCATGGATTTCTTCAGCGCCTTCATGGCGAAGTTGCTTTGGTCCAGCTTGCCGTGTTCGACAAAGATGGAGAGCTTCACCTCGCGGCCCGACATCGTGGTGAAACTGTCTTCCAGCCGGTCCAGATCCGCTGCCACCATGGCGAACAAGTAGGAAGGCTTGGGGAAGGGATCTTCCCATTTCGCCCAGTGCCGCCCGCCCGCCTCGTCACCGCTCGCCACGGGATTGCCGTTGGAGAGCAGGAAAGGGTACTTTGCCTTGTCCGCGTGAATGGTCGTGGTGTATTTCGCCATTACGTCGGGCCGGTCGAGAAAATAAGTGATGCGCCTGAACCCCTCCGCCTCGCATTGAGTGAAGAACCCGTTCTTCGAGGCGTAGAGCCCCATGAGCTGGGTATTCTCATGGGGATGAATCCTGCACACGGTTTCCACCATGCACCCATCCGGCAGGTCCGGTAACGTGAGCTGGTTCGAATCGCAGTCGTAATCGCCGGGGCCGAGCGTGCGCCCATCCACGCTGGCCGAAATGAGTTGCAACTCATCGCCTTGCAATATCAGGGGTAGTTTCGTGTCTGTAGTCCGGCGCTGAACGGCGAGCCGGGCCTTGACGATGGCGTGATCGCCGAACAGAGCGATGTCTAGATCCACCGCGGAGATTGCGAACTCAGGGGGCGCGTAGTCCCGCAGGTATATGGTATTGGGCCGGGTGCCAAGCATGGGAGGGAGAGCTAATGGAGTCGCGGAGTGTAGCGGATTCACACGGTATTGTTGGCGGGACCAGGGTAGCGAGATTGACGCCGCCAGCCTTCGTCATGATCCTCAGCGGGGTTCCTTGAGCCTACCCTGATTTGGAGAATTTCCATGATGAAAAGATTGACCGCCGTAGTTGCCGGGGCCTTGGAGCTGGCCGCTCTGGCCGCGCAAGCCGGTGTCGCACCCGCCTTGGGCGGGAACAAGATGTCCGCTTCGGGCGCCAAGATCGCGCCGCCTAGCAAACCCGCGGCGGAAGAGCAGAAGGAAGAAAAAAGTTCCGAGCAGAAGGAACAACCCAAACAGTAAAGTAGTATGGGACTTCGTATCTATTTTCTAGGCAAGCATCGCACGAGGCAATCCTTGACCACCCTTCCCGGCGTGGGGCAACGCATGATCTGGAGGTACGTTTCGATTCGTATTTAGGGCGCTTGTTTCGTCTTTTCTATAGGATAGGCAACCATGCAGCAAACAGCTTGGGCGGTATCTTTGCTCTTGATGGCGGTCATTGTCGCAATCTTTATGTGGGTTGTATGGAACGCCTCGGCGAAATCCGCCGCTAGCGCTAGCCCCTACCGGTTAAGGGTTCCTTTGTTCTGGATCGCCCTCGCCGCCGGTGCTGTCATCGCATACCAGACGCTTACGCCATGGCCGCTGGTGGCACACGCCAAATCCGCCGCCGCCCCGGATGTTGTGATCAAGGTCACCGGCCACCAGTGGCGCTGGGATCTGTCGCAGGACACGGTCCCCGCGGGGCAGGAAGTCGAGTTTCAGGTGACCAGCGCGGATGTCAATCACGGCTTCGCCCTCTATAGGAACAAGACCCAACTCCTCACCCAAACCCAGGTGATGCCGGGATACGTGAATAAGCTGCGCTACACGTTCGCCGAGCCCGGCGAGTACGAAGTGCTCTGTCTTTAGTATTGCGGGGTGGCGCATCACGGCATGGCCGCCAAGATCATCGTGAAATAGGAGGAGCGAACATGAATACGGCAACGGCAAACACTTCCGGGGCGAAGCTCGCTTTTCAATCCTACGCGGGCACCGGCGTACTGGTGTTTCTTCTCATGATGCTGGCGGGTGCGGTACTGCGCATGGCGCAAGGGACCTGGCTCGGTATTCCCGCTAACGTGTTTTATCAGATCATGACTCTGCACGGTGCGGGGATGGTGGGCACGGCCGGTCTCGCGGGTGCGGCGGTGATGTGGTATTTCCTGCGCAAGTACGTGAAGCTTTCCACGGGTATTTTCGTGACGATGCTCGTGCTGTCCTTGATTGGCGTGGTGATGATCCTCGCGGCCATCTTGATCGGAGGCTTCGCGGCCGGATGGACTTTCTTGTTTCCGCTGCCCGCCAAGAGCAACGGCATGTGGAGTGCGCACGCCGCGGCTGGATATATCGGCGGATTACTCTTCATCGGCGTGGGTTTCTTGCTCTTCTACCTTGATTGCGCCATCGCCATAATCAAACGCCATGGCTCGCTGGTAAAGGGGCTTGGCCTGGACCAGCTATTCAGCGGCCGCATCGATACGGAACATCCGCCTACCGTGGTGGCGAGCACCATGGTGGCGATCATCAACATCCTGGGCATCCTGGCGGGCGCGGTGGTCTTGGTGATTTGCCTCGTCAATTTGTACGTGCCGTCTTTCGCGCTCGATGCGTTGTTGGTCAAGAACATGATCTTCTTCTTCGGCCACGTGTTCATCAACGCCACTATCTACATGGCGGTCATCGGCGTGTATGAGATCGTTCCCGCCTATACGGGGCGGCCGTGGAAGATTAGCCGTCCCTTCCTCGCCGCCTGGGCCGCCGTCACGCTGGTGGTACTCGCCGTTTATCCCCATCACACGCTGATGGACTTCGTCATGCCGCCTTGGGCATTGGTTCTTGGCCAAGTGCTCTCCTACGTGAGCGGTATTCCCGTGTTGCTGGTCACCACATGGGGCTTGCTTGCCAACATTCATCGCTCCGGCGTGAAATGGGATCTGCCGTTGCGACTGTTGGTGTTTTCGGTGCTGGGTTGGTCCATAGTGGTCATCCCTGCCATCGTGGATGCCACCATCCGCGTGAATCTTGTCATGCACAACACCTTGTGGGTGCCGGGGCATTTCCATCTTTACCTGTTGCTGGGACTGCTGCCCATGTTGCTCGGCACCTTGTTCTACGCCACCACGCGCAACAACTGGCAAGAGAGCCGTGCCGACCAGGCGATGTTCTGGGTATACGGCGTGGCGGGCCTGGTGTTCTGCATGATGTTTCTGGCTGGAGGCGTGCAGAGTACGCCGCGCCGTTTCGCCGAGCACGCGACTGAGTGGGTGCCCTATGCCAAGACCGGCGCGGCCGCGGCGATTCTGGTGGTGATCTCGGCGCTGCATCTCGGCGCGAAGTTGCTCAGGCGTTTGCCTCACGCGGTGCTTTGATCTCGACGTGCCAGCAAGCACGCTTGCCACCGCTCTAGCTTTCGCCATTGCACTCGCCACGGCTCTCGGCGTTGGCGCGAGGGTCACGGACGGATTCCAGGCTTTCACGCTGGAGTCCGCCCGCCGCCTGGAAGCATTGCGTGCGCCACGCGCGGTCACTCACTTGGCGTTCGCGACACCGGAAGGCGAGCGCGTCCAACTTCAACGCTACGCCGGCCAGTGGGTGCTGGTGGATTTCATCTACACGGGTTGCCAGACGCTGTGCACTTCGCTCGGTTCCGTGTACGCGCAACTACAGCAACGCTTGGGCGGCGAGATTGCCTCTGGGCATGTGCGCTTGCTCTCGGTGAGTTTCGATCCCGCTCGCGACGCCGCCGCGCAACTATTGGCGTACCGGGCGCGTCACAGCGTATCGGCCCTAGGATGGGACATGGCGCGTCCTTCCTTGGAGGACCTGCAGGATTGGTTCGGCTCGTTCGGTGTGGTGGTTATCCCCGATGGGGCTGGCGGCTTTGCGCACAATGCGGCGATCCACGTCGTCAATCCCGAGGGACGCCTGCAAGCGATTGCCAATGTGGGAGATACCGAGGAGGCGATTCGCCATGTTCGGCCGCGTTAATCCACGAACCGCGGGAATGTGCGCCCTGTTCTTGTGGGCGGTGCTTTTTCTACCGCCCCTGAGAAACTGGTTCGAGGCATCCATGTTTCGCCACATGATCCTGCAATTTCCCCTACTCATCGCCATTGGATGGATCTTGGGAAGGCGAATAGCGCATCATCCCGTGACCGGGCGCCTGCAACTTGCAAACCGCTGGGGCGCTACTGGACTGCTCATCGCCACCGCCACCATGACACTGTGGATGTTGCCCAGCACGCTGGACAGCGCGCGCTTGGACATCTTGTGGGACGCCACCAAGTTTCTGAGCGTACCGCTGCTCGCGGGAAGCGCGACCTCCCTATCGTGGTATCGATGCCCTCCCATAGCGCGCGGCGTCATCCATGTTGAGATCGTTGCCACCTTCATGCGCTTTGGCTGGGCCTACCTCGCCACCGATGAGCGCCTTTGCCTCGCCTATCTACTGGGCGACCAGCAGCGAACTGGAACCGCGCTATGCTCGATCGGCGCGATGTGGGGTGTGGCCGCGATCTGGCGGCCTGTGTTCGGACCGGCTCGGGGCAAGGAATACTACGTCACGTGAATCCTTGGAGGTGTTCGCCGGGCGTACACGCCTGCCCGGAGAGATCAGGGCGTCCAGCTCAGCCGGACGGGCAAGTAGCTCGTCCAACAAAGAACAACGCCCGCATGAAGCATGCGGGCGTTGCGCCGGCGCGCGAGATTTCTTAAGAGAGGAACTCGATACTTCCGTCCAAGGCCATGAGCCCGGTTTCCACGTTTATCGCCGGAAAACGCGCGGCCAATTCCTTGCGGAACTGGGCAAAGGCCTCGCGATGGGTCTTGGTTTCGGTGTCGCGATTAGCAACCGCGGCCTCGCCATAGGCGATCTTGGCGGCGCCACAATCTCGGTGGTTGATCACGATGACCTTATCGATCTTGTGCAACTGGATCGAGGCGCCCAAATTATCCCAAAAGGTCTTGTGCCAATCCTTGAATGCTGGGGCCACCACTCCGACGGAGGCACCGGCCATGGTGAATTGGCTGTACTTGCCGGTGAGTTTGCGCGAGGCGGTGTGCTTGGATACCAGTTCCTGGAAGCGCGGATCGATGCAGGAAAGTACCATCGCTTCGTATTTGCCGGAGGCAGCGAAGACGCCCATGGGCGCGAACGCAGCCATGGCCAATCCACCGGCGGCCACATTGAGAAAACGGCGGCGGCCGAAGTTGGTGGTGAGCAATTCCGCACAGGAAGTGCAACTGGAATGAGAAGTTTCAGGCTGAGAAATACCGCTTTTCACTAATGTCTCCGATAGAAAATAAAATAAAAGGCGGGTGACTTTTCTACTAAGAGTCTGCTTTTTTCCGCCATCCACCCTGAATGAATATTATCACTAGCCCCGCCGCCACTCCTGCCAGCGTTCCTTGCCCTCGAATACCGCGATAGAGTCGTGTACCTCGCGGTCCGCCACCCGTTCGAAATTGGGTACGAGGAGTGCATCCAAGCGTTCTTTGCCAATACCAAATGGCGGTCCGCGCGGTGTATCGCCAAAAAAGAAAAAGCCGGCAAGCAAACCACCGGGCTTGACGATCTGGGCCATGCGCTTGCCGTAGCGATCCCACATGCTGGGTGGCAAGGCGCAGAGGAATGTGCGCTCATAGACCACATCGTAGGGTGCCCCGAAACCGAACTCGAAAAAATCGTCGAGTTGGATGATGCTAGCGTGTTTCCCAGAAATCGGTTTTGGAACTGTCTTGCACCACTATTCCCCGCCCTCCGGCCCGTAGAACACGACCCACACCATCAAGTCGTCGCTGAACTCCTCGAAGCGATGGGCTACATTGGCAGGGACGAATAGCATGTCGTTCGGCCCGAAGCGGGTGCGCGTGTCTGCGTTGACGAACCAGCCTGACCCGCGCGCGACAAAGTACAGCTCGTCTTGTTTGTGCGGCGTCTGCACATCGGCACCGCGCGGGGCAAATAACTTGACCAGCATGGAGCCGTGGCGAAACACTCCCGCCGAACGCGGCTTGGCTTCCGGGCCGGGTAGCAAAGCCGAGGCTTCTTCAACAGAGGCTTTGCGCTGATGACTGGGGTGCGCGACAAAGTTTTGTTCGTTACTCGCCATGGGAGTGTCCTCTAGTTTCAAACATTACGCTGACAGCCGAAAATCCACCGCCGGAGGTCGTCCGGCTATCGTGAGCCGCGAGTGTGCCGGAGCGCTGCGAGCGATGACTTGTCCGCGCCTCATCACCAGCAGCCTTTGAGCGCGCAGCCGAATCGCTTCAATGGGATTGCGTGCATCGAGTACGACCAGATCCGCATGGCATCCCGGTGCAATGCCGTAGCCATCCAGTCCGAGAATACGCGCCGGAGTTTCGGTCACCGCGGCGAAGCACGCGGCCATGGCTTCTTGTCCAGTCATCTGCGCCACATGCAGGCCCATGTGGGCCACCTCCAGCATATCGCCCGAGCCAAGGCTGTACCAAGGGTCCATCACGCAGTCGTGACCGAAGGCCACGGCAATGCCGGCGGCGAGCATTTCCGGCACGCGCGTCATACCGCGCCGCTTCGGATAAGTATCGTGGCGTCCCTGAATGGTGATGTTGATGAGCGGATTGGCCACCACTGACACGCCGGCTTCCTTGATGAGTGGAAGCAGCTTGGACACATAGTAGTTGTCCATGGAGTGCATGGAGGTCAAGTGCGATCCGGTCACGCGCCCCTGCAACCCTAAGCGCTGCGCATGGTCGGGTTCCTGGATGTAGTTGTCGAACACGGAAAAGTTCGGCGCCTGAGGCTTGCCCGAAGAACCCATGAGGAAGGAAATCTTCGGGTAACTCTTGGCGGCTTTGCGTGCGGCGGCTTCCACCGCGAAGGATTCTCCCACGATCAACTGATGTCCCGCCTCGGCATACTGGCGCAGCACCCTTTCGTAATCCGCGTTGGCCACGCTTTCGGAGAAGACTTATTCGATGTCTCCACGCGACTGCGCGGCGTTCAGCGCTTTGTGAATGCGGCTCACCCACTGCTGCTCCACGGGGACCGTGTAGATGGCGGCCACTTTGATCTTGGCTTGCGCGCGCAGCCCGCCGGAAAGTCCCAGGGCGGTAGCGGCTATGAGTAAATTGATAAGTGCTCTCTTGTTCATTTTTCCTACGTTAGACAATTGGACTGCCTCGGTTAGACCGCCTCGCTTAGACCACTTCAGTTGGCCACGCCGGCTCGTTCCAGAACCGCGTGCAGTAACACGTTACATCCCGCTTCGATGTGCTCGGCTTTCGCATCTTCAATTTCGTTGTGACTGATGCCGTCCTTGCACGGAATGAAAATCATACCAGCGGGTGCCAAGCGTGCCATGAAGATGGCATCGTGGCCAGGTCCCGATATCGTGGGCATGTTGGAGTAACCAAGTTTCTCGGTGGCGCGCCGCACGGCGCCGATGCAAGCCTCGTGGAAGGGCACGGGTGGGTAGTAGGACACTTCTTTCAACTCGATGGGCAATCCCGTGTCCTTGCCTACTCTGGCCATGAAGGCGCGCAGGTCCGCGTCCATGCGGTTGTGGGTGTCTTTTTCTGGATGGCGAAAATCGATGGAAAACTTCACTTGCCCAGGGATGACGTTGCGGCTGTTGGGGAAAACCTGCACGAAGCCCACGGTGCCGCGCCCGTTGGGGGCATAACGGTTGGCGATGGCCACCACTTCCTGCATGATGCGGGTTGCGGCTTGCAACGCATCCTTGCGGGTTTCCATGGGCGTGGAACCCGCGTGAGATTCCAAGCCGGTGACGATGCAGTCGTACCAGCGCAGCCCCATCACCGCTTCCACCACGCCGATCACTTTGTCGTTGGCTTCCAGCACGGGGCCTTGCTCGATGTGCGCCTCGAAGTAGGCGCCGATGGGATGTTGGCCAGGTTCCTCGGTTCCGACGTAACCGATGCGGGCGAGTTCCTCCTTCACGGTTTTACCGTTCACGTCCTTGGAGTTGTAGGCGTGCTCCAAGGTGAAGTCCTTGCAGAACACGCCCGAGCCCATCATCACCGGCACGAAGCGCGAGCCTTCTTCATTGGTCCAGAAGATGACTTCCAAAGGCGCTTCGGTTTGCACCTTGGCGTCGTTCAATGCGCGCATCACTTCAAGCCCCGCCAGCACGCCGTAGTTGCCATCGAACTTGCCCCCCGTCGGTTGCGTGTCGATGTGGCTGCCCATGCAGATGGGCGGCTTACTGTTATCGCGGCCCGGGCGGCGCATGAAGCAGTTGCCGATCTTATCGATGGTGATTTGCAGCCCCGCTGCCTTGGCCCAAGACACGACGAGATCGCGCCCCTGTTTATCCAAATCGGTGAGGGCCAGGCGGCATACGCCGCCCTTGGGCGTGGCGCCGATCTTGGCCAGTTCCATGAGCGAATCCCACAGGCGCTGGCCGTTGATGCTCAATGTATCTGTGCGCATAGGTGCTCCTAGCAAAATAAGTCTTCTTGGGCGGGACGTATCAACGCGCTGGCCGGCGCCGGCCGCCCGAATGCCTGGGACGGTACACCGGAGACTATCACCATGGGCAAACCTTCGCTGCCCTCTCCCATGACGAGGGTGGCCGCACTGGCGATTTGGTCGGCAATCGCCACTTGCGTGATGCGCAGCGCACGGCCGAAGCGGTCAGGCTTCCCGCGCTGGTCGGCAAGCGGCATCAGCCCCGCGCAACCGATGCACACGCCGCACACGCCCATGCGCCACGCGCGCCCAAAACTATCGGTGATGATGATCGCGACGTCAGTGCCCGTGCGCTTCATGATGGCTTCACGCAAGCGCGCCGCGCTGTGGTCCGGGTTTTCCGGCAGCAGCAAGACTCGGTGATCGCCCCCTTCTACGTTGGATTGATCGATGGCCGCGTTGGCCACCACAAATCCCAACCTGTGCCGCACGATGAGCACGTCCTTCACACAGCGCACCACGGCAGTAGCTTCGCGCAACACCACTTCCACGTAACGCGCATCCTTTGCGCACTTCCCCGCCAGTTCCAGGGCTTTCGTACTGGGCTCAACGCTGTCGAGATCCACATAACGGTTTTCGGATTTCGACACCACCTTCTGGCACACCGCCACCACATCGTGCTGCGCGAGCGCGATGGCGTTGCGCTCCAGGGCCTCGATGAGGATGTCCTCGATCAACTGGCCGGGACGAACTTCTCCGATGCCTTGGAGTGCTCTGAGCGTTAGACAGGGTGTTCCTCCATCGGCCTCTTCGTAAATCATGACATGCTCTTTCCCTCACCCTCAGTCCCTCTCCCTCATCCCCATCCCTTCTCCCGGAGGGAGAAGGGAGCGTCGTGCTTCCCGCCCGAGCGGGAAGAATGCCGAGTGGGAAGTAAAAAGCCCTTCTCCCTCCGGGAGAATGGTGGGGATGAGGGAAACCATTTTGAATAAATTCTCCATGCCATCGATTAGGAAATCCTCAAGTACCGAAGCGCTCACGCAGCAAGGGCAGCACGCTTTTCGCGTATAGCCGAAGAAACCGCTCTTGATCGGGCCCAGGGGCGTGGAAGACCAGGTGATTGAACCCCAGATCGATATAGGGCTCGATGTTCTCTACGTGCTCCTCCGGGTCCGTGGAGACGATCCAGCGCTTGGCGGTGCGTTCCACGGGCATAGCGTCAGAGAGACGCTCAATTTCCATGGGGTCCTCCACGTTCATTTTTTCTTCCGGCGAGAGCGCCAGCGCGCCCCAATGACGCGTGTCGTGTAGGGCGCGGTGGTGCTCCGTATCGAAGGACACTTTCATTTCGATCATGCGGTCGATGTCGTCCTGGGCGCGGCCCGACTTCGCCAGCCCTGTCTTCAAGCTGGGCATCAGCGTGTCTCGGTAAAGTCCCTCCGCCTTGCCGCTGGTGCAGATGAAACCTTGCGCGTGCTCGCCCGCGAATTGGGCAATGACCGGCCCTGCCGCCGCTACGTAGATGGGCACGGCCTCCTCCGGGCGGTTATAGATGGTTGCGTTTTCCGTGCGGTAATACTGTCCGCGAAAGGACACGCGTTCTTCTTGCCACAACTGCTTGATGAGCGCGATGGATTCGCGAAAGCGCGCCGTGCGCTCCTTCTGCTCTGGCCACACCATGCCGCTCGCCGGCGTTTCGTTGAGCGACTCGCCAGTTCCCACGCCCAGCACAATACGGCCGGGAAACATATCCCCCAAGGTGCCGAAGGCCTGAGCGACGACGGAAGGGTGATAGCGAAAGGTGGGAGTGAGCACGCTGGTACCCATGACGATGCGCGAAGTGCGCGCGCCGAGCGCTCCCAGCCACGATAGGGAAAAGGGCGCGTGGCCACCCGTGTGCCGCCAGGGCTGAAAGTGATCGCTGATGAACACCGAGTCGAAGCCCAGTTCCTCCGCTAAGCAGGCGTACTCCAATAACTGCTTGGGCGAGAACTGTTCGGCGGAGGCTTTGTATCCGAGTTTGAGCATGATTTACCGAAGGGATGGGATCACTTTCGACCCGTAGGTGGCGATGATGTTTTCCTCGTCGCCGTTGTCCAGATAAATGTTGAACTGCGTGATGCCGGCCGCTTTCAGCGCGTGCAGCTTGGTTACGTGCTGTTCCGCGGTTCCCAGCACGCAGAAGCTCTCCACCACGTCCGGAGTGATGAAGTCCAGATATGGGTTGTCGCTTTGGCCGTGCTTGGAATAGTCGTAACCGCGCCGCTTCTCGATGTAGGCCGTGAGACTTTCGGGAACGGCGTGCGCATCCTTGCCGTACTTCTCCACGATGTCCGCCACGTGATTGCCCACCATGGCGGGAAACCACTTGGTGGCCTCGAAACATTGTTGCGCGGATCCAAAGTACGCGGGCGCGGCAGCCATGGAGCGATACTTCGACATGTCGCGCCCCGCGGCGCGTCCCGCGGCCAAGGCTTGGTCCGTGAACCATTTACACAGGCCCACATCGGCGATTTGCAGCACCAAGCCATCCGCATTTTCACCGGCACACTTCAGCGCTTGCGGGCCGTACGCCGCGATCCACGCGGGCATGTCGTATCCCGCTGCCCAGGCCAATTTCACTGGATTCTGGCATTCCGGATAACTCACGTCCTCGCCGCGCGCCATGGCCTTCATCGCGCGCACGAACTTGGCGACCCGCTCCAGGGTCGCGGGCTTATTGCCCATAACCCGCCGCGAGCTGTCGCCGCGCCCAACGGCCACGTCCATGCGCCCGCCGCTTTGCTTGGCGAGCGAGGCGAACAAGGAACCGGCCACCGACCAATCGCGCACGTCCGGGTTGGTGACCAGCGGCCCGAAACGCATGGTGCGCGTGTGTTCCATGCACATGGCGATGGCCGGGTAGCACTCGCGCCACAAGATGTGCGAATCGTAGAACCAGCAATAGCCAAAGCCCGCGTGCTCGGCCATGCGCACGAGATAGCGAGCCCTGTCCGGTTCAACGAAGCCCTTGAAGGTGATGCCGAACTCCATGGACGAACTACTCGCTTCTCTGAGTCCTCGGTCCGCGCCGTTCGGGAATCTCGAACAACTCCAAATCCCCCGGCGTATCCACGTCGCGCGCGAGAAAAGGCAGATGCAGCCGCTGCGTGCGATAACCGCGTTGCTTGGCGGCGATCTCGTGCATCAGGGCCGAGCCAGGGCCATAGCGGAACGGGCAGGCATTGGGGGCGGGCAGCAGCAGCGCGTTGGTGCCTCCGTCCACCGCTTCGGCAATGACCACCGTGCGCCCGATACTGGCGACGAACAAGTCCTGCACCTCGCTCGCCTCCCACACCGCCACGTCCGCGGCGACGATGAGGGTCGAGGTGAACCCGCGCTCAACCGCCCACAGAGCCGCGGCTTCCACGGCGGCGTTCAATCCTCGGCGATGGGTTTCGCGCAGCACTTGCGCGCCTTGGCGCAGGCTCGCGAAGGCGATGGATTCGGATTCCGTCACCACCAACCGGGGCATCGTTGGGTGCTGCTTGGCAAAGAAGGAAAGCGTGTTGGCGAATAGCATCCTGGCCAAGTTCTCGCGCTCCTCCGCGTGCATCGCGGCACTCAGGCGCGTCTTGGCGCTGGCGGGGTCTTTCATGGGAACGATCAGCAGCGTGCTCATGAGGCCACCTGCGCGCGAGCGCGATGCAGAAACGCGACGGGACTCACTCCAGGCTTGCGCTCCACCAGCGGGGGAATCTCGGGCGGATCGTGATCGTCGAAGACTTCCAGCGTGCGATAGAGCGTGTCTCGTTGCACGGGAATGCGGCCCGCCGCGCGGATGATCTCCACCATTTCCAGCGGCGTGATCTCCTGGCCGTGCTTGGCGCCCGCCGCGCGCGAAATGCTCTCGTTCATCAAGGTGCCGCCCATGTCGTTGGCGCCGCAGGTGAGAATGGCTTGCGCCGTTTGCGGCCCGAGCTTCACCCATGAGACTTGGATGTTGTCGATGAACCCCGCGAGCATCAAGCGCGCAACCGCGTGCATGCGCAGATGTTCGTCCAGGGTGGGGCCAGGCCGTGCATCTTCATGCTCCGCGAACAAGCGCGTCTGGTCGTGGATAAAGCCCAAGGGCACGAATTCGGTGAAACCGCCGGTGTCCTTCTGAATGGAGCGAATCAAATCGATGTGCGCCGCCCAATGTCGCGGGCCGTCGATATGGCCATACATGATGGTGGCGGTGGAGCGCAGGCCCACGGCGTGGGCATCGCGCACGATGCTTACCCACTCTTCGGCGGAGAGTTTGTTGCGCGTGAGCTGCAGGCGAATCTCCTTGTCGAGAATTTCCGCCGCCGTGCCGGGGATAGTGCCCAGACCCAGCGCTTTCAATTCGCTCAGCAAGGCGCGCGGCGTCATGCGCGCCTTCTTCGCGCCATACCATATCTCGAAAGGCGAGAAGGCGTGAATGTGCATGCGCGGCACCTTGGCCTTCACCGCCTCCACCAAGCGGTGGTAGTAATCCGCGGGAAGATCCGGATGCAACCCGCCTTGAATGCACACCTCGGTGCCGCCGCGCTGCCACGCTTCTTGCGCGCGGCGCGCCACTTCCTCCAGGGACAACCACTGCGCTTCGGGCGCTTCCCGGTGCACCCCAAAATTGCAGAAGCGGCACGCCATGTAGCATACGTTGGTGAAGTTGATGTTGCGCACCGTGACGAAGCTCACGTTCTCGCCCACAAGCTGGCGGCGCACTTGGTCGGCGGTGGCGAGCAAGGCGGCGAGATCGGCGTCTTGCGCCCGGAACAGCACCTCACCTTCCTCCCGGGAGATCTCCTTGCCTTCGAGCGCGCGCTCCAATATGGCACGCACTTCCGTGGAGGCCTTGTTTAGCGCGTCCGTCATGACAGCACCTGTGCGCTCGCCATGCCGCTCGGGCCGGCCATTCTCGACAGGAGATGAGCCAGACGCGGGTCGAGAAAACGGCTGCCTTGCCCGGGCTTGAGATAGCGCGGATAGACCGTAAGGCGCTCTTGCAACCCGTATCCCTTCGCCTGGGTGCGCCGGGCGAGTTCCGCGATCGCGGGCCAGGCGCGCTCGGGGTTGATGTAGTCCAAGGTGAGCGGCGAGATGCCGCCCAAATCGTTGATGCCGCAATCGAGATAGGACTCGAAGTCATCTTCCAGATTGGGCGGTGCTTGCAGGCTAATTTCTGGCGAGAGCAACAGCCGCGCGACTGCCAAGGTGCGTTCCATGTCATCAAGGGAAGGTTCTGGATGGTTCGCCATGGGCGTGCCGGGTTTGGCGCGAAAATTCTGCACGATGACTTCCTGGATGTGGCCGTATTTGCGATGGCACTGGTCGATGGCGGCGAGGCTCTCGATACGCTCCTCCCAGGTCTCGCCGATGCCAATCAAGATTCCCGTGGTGAACGGTACGCCGGCTTTTCCAGCCGATTCCAAGGTGCGCAGGCGTTGCACAGGCGTCTTGTCGGGGCACGCGTGGTGCACCTGCCCCGCGCCGGTCAAGCGGCGGCTCACGTTCTCGATCATCATGCCCATGCTGCCGGACACGGATTTGAGCGCCAACAAATCCTCCACCGTGGCCGTGCCCGCGTTGACGTGCGGAATGAGCGAAGTCTCGCGCAGAACCAAGGCGCACATATCGCGCAGGTAATAGAGGGTGCGTTCGTAGCCCAGTTTGGCCAGCGCAGCGCGCGCTTCCTGGTAACGCAGCTCTGGCTTTTCGCCAAGGGAAAACAGCGCTTCCTTGCAGCCCAGCCGTTCGCCCTTGCGCGCGACGTCCAGCACTTCTTCCGGTGTCATGTAACGCGCCCCCGCTTGCCCCGGCACCTTGTAGAAAGTGCAATAGCCGCAGGTGTTGCGGCAATAGGTGGTTAGCGGAATGAAGACCTTGCGCGAGTAACTCACAGTCTTACCCCAGTGCGCATCCGCCGCCGCGCGTGCGCGCGAACGCACGTCCTCCAAGCGTTCGGCTTCTAGGCCCGCCACAGCGTTTGCTTCTTGCACCGTAAAGCTGGTCATGTCTCCTCTAATCTTCCTTGCGTTCCGTCCCCGGCTTAATTCCCTCCCCCGCTTGCGGGGGACCTCTCATTCATTCCCTCCTCCGCCTGCGGGGGAGAGCTAGGGTGGGGGCAGATTCTTACTTCAGTTGCGGAAACGCGAACTGCGCTCCCTTCGCAATACTATCCGGCCAGCGCTGCATCACCGCTTTCTGCCGCGTGTAAAAGCGAACGCCCTCGGGGCCGTAGGCGTGATGATCGCCGAAGAGGCTCTTCTTCCATCCGCCGAAGCTATTGAAGGCCATGGGCACGGGGATGGGCACATTCACCCCCACCATGCCCACCGGAATGTGGTGCGCGAATTCGCGGGCCACGCCTCCATCGCGGGTGAAGATGGCCACGCCGTTGCCATATTCATTCTCGTTGATCAACTTCACCGCACCGGCCAGATCCGGCACGCGCACCACGCACAGCACCGGGCCGAAAATCTCCTCGCGGTAGATGCTCATGTTCGCTTGCACGTTGTCGAACAAGGTGCCGCCCACGAAGAAACCTTTCTCCAGCCCAGCCACCTTGCAGGCGCGGCCATCCACGGCGAGTTTAGCGCCTTCGGCCACGCCCTTGCCGATGAGCGTCTCGATGCGCTGCTTGGCAGCACCGGTTACGACCGGGCCCATCTCGACGCCCGGCTGGTGCCCTTCGCCGATCTTCAGCGCTTTCACGCGCGGTTCCAGCGCGTTCACCAGCTTGTCGGCCGCGTCGCCCACCGCCACGGCCACGGAAATGGCCATGCAACGCTCGCCCGCGGAACCGTATGCCGCACCCATCAACGCATCGCAGGCCTGGTCCAGATCGGCGTCAGGCATGACGACCATGTGATTCTTGGCGCCGCCCAGCGCTTGTACGCGCTTGCCGTGAGCCGCGCCGGTCGCGTAAATGTACTTGGCCACGGGCGTGGAACCCACGAAACTCACGGCCTGAATATCTGGATGGGCGAGAATCGCGTCCACCGCTACTTTATCGCCTTGCACCACGTTGAATACGCCATCGGGCAGGCCCGCTTCCTTGAGCAGATCGGCCATCATCAGGCTGGGCGAGGGATCGCGCTCCGAGGGCTTCAAAATGAAAGTGTTGCCGCAGGCAATGGCCACGGGGTACATCCACATGGGCACCATCACCGGGAAATTGAAAGGCGTAATCCCCGCGCAAACGCCCAGTGGCTGGCGAATGGACCATGCGTCGATGCCGCGGGCCACCTGCTCAGTGATCTCCCCTTTTAGAAGCTGGGGAATCCCGGTGGCGAACTCCACCACTTCGATGCCGCGCATCACTTCGCCCACGGCATCGGAGAACACCTTGCCGTGCTCGTCGACGATCAACTCCGCCAGCGCATCGCGCTTGTCTTGCAGCAACTGAAGATAGCGAAACAGGATGCGCGCGCGGCCCAAGGCGGGCGTTTGCGACCAAGCTGAAAAGGCTTCCTTGGCGTTGGCCACCGCCGCCGCCACTTCTGCCTCATTTGCTAAGTGCAACCGCCCCGCCACGCCGCCGTGGGAGGGATTGAAAATATCCCCATGGCGCCCGGACTGCGATGGCACGCGCTTGCCACCTATGTAATGGGTGACGTCGTACAACTTGGTTGTTTGGGCGGGGGGTGGGTTTAGTACGGCGGACATGGCCTAGCCTCGGTCAAATTGCTCTGGGAGGATGGTAGCACTTGACAATGGCCGCGGTGTGCAGGCCTGGCGCCTTAGTAGTGGTAGCGCAACTGCGCCAGGAGAAGGCCGTCACCTTCGATCTTGTAGACCATGCGGTGTTCGTCGGTGATTCGCCGTGACCAATATCCAGATAGGGCATGCTTTATGGGCTCAGGCTTGCCAACCCCGGCGAACGGCTCGCGCTGTGTCTCGCGTATCAGCTTGTCGATTCTCTCCAGCATACGTTTGTCTTGCTTTTGCCAGTAGAGGTAATCTTCCCATGCCTCATTCGCGAAGATAAGTTTCACTTGGCCAGCTTTCGTGCAACGCCTTTACCGGAGTTCAACTGGTTGGCGGCCGACAACAGGCGCTTCGCATTAGCCGGGTTCCTCAGTAGATACGCCGTTTCTTCCAAGGCCTTGAAGTCCTCGAGTGAAAGCATTACGACGGACTGCTCGCCGTTGCGAGTGATGATCAGAGCTTCATGGTTATTGCACACCCTGTCCATCGTGCTGGCGAGGTTTGCGCGTGCCGCGGAGTAAGTTATGGTGTCCATTGGGGAGCACTCTTTTAATGTACGTGTAATTGTACATAACAACGAGCGGTGGTTGAATACGGAAACGCTGATTAAGCACGTTCGCCCTGATCGTGAGCCTGTCGAACGATCGAAGTGCATTCCTGGCAATACGTTGGCCTGACTAAGCCTTCCGTTCATGGTTCGACAAGCTCACCACGAACGGAAGGCTTGACCGGTGATTCTTTAGCTCGTTCCGTGACGCGCGGAGGATCTTGGTTGTCCCTATGGGATGGGGCCGTCTTTCTTGGCGTTGGCGCGAACGAGGCGCAGGATCACGTCCACCAACATCGCGGCCACGCTGCGTTAACTCGGTGCGCCTTCTTGAAACCTCTACGGCATAACCAACAGCCTAGCCTTGATAGGCGCCCCCGCAGGCTGGAAGAAGAGAAGATCCGAGAAACTGATACGATGCATTCATCGTCGACGAACGACTCAGGGCTGATGCCGTCCCCAAAAAAGAAGCGCAAGACCCCAGCTAACCGGCGCATATCCCTTGACCGCCTGGAGGACTTGGGTGTGCGCATGAACAGCTTGCGAACCGAGGGCGAGATGCGAGCATTCCTCACCAAAGAAGTGGCAGCAATATTTGGCACACGGCGTGTGTTGCTAGTGCTCGAAACGCCAGGCGGGCCGCTGATCGCGGGCTCGGTTATACCGCGTAGCGAGCGCCCACCGGCGCTGCTACAAGCCATCACGCCCTGGCTCGATTCAGCCCGCACGAACCGCTCGTGCAGTCTTCGCCAAGGTCCCGAGGGCGCCAAGCCGGTAGCCCAACGCAGTTGTCTCCTGGCCCCTTCTCCCGGAGGGAGAAGGGCTTTTCCTCCCTCGCCCTCCGGGAGAGGGAACGAGGGTGAGGGAAACGGTGGCAATGAACCTGGCCTGTCACGTATTTGGGAATGCTCAATAGACGCCGCCAGAGCCGGTTAATCGTTCTCCTCGCCGAAGAAATCGAGAATCCGCCGCAGCGCCCACTCCGGCTTCTCTTCGGGAATCCAGTGGCCGCAGCCATCGGCCACCCCGCCGGTCACGTTCTCCGCCACGCGCCGCCAAGATTCGATCGCGAGCATGCCGCGGCCGCGGCCCTTGTCTCCGCCATAGCAAAGAACCGGCATTGCCAGCTTTCCCTGCGCGAGGAAAGCCTCGTTGTCCTTCACGTCCCGCGGCGTGGCGCGGTAGTAGTCGAACCCGGCGTGCATCGCTCCCGGCTGGCGGTAGCAGCGGATGTACTCGGCCTGCGCCTCGGGCGAAATCACGTCCGGCCGCGCACCCCACATCTTGTAGAAGAAGCCGAGATAGATATGCTCGCGCCCGGCGGTGAGTTCCTCTGGCATGTCCGCTTCCCAGTGAAAACCGTGGTGCCAGCGATTGTTGAACATTACCGGCGTGCCATCACCCGGCACCGGCACATCGAGGATCACCATGCGGCGCACGGCGTCGCGGTGCTGCGCCGCGAGCGCATAGGCCGTGGGGCCGCCCCAGTCATGGCCAACCACGAATAGCCGCTTCTCGCCCAGCACGTCGTGCATCAGCCGCCACACGTCGTTGGCCACGGTCTTCTTGTCATAGCCGGTTGCTGGTCGTGATGAATCGCCCAGGCCGCGCAGATCGGGCGCCACGACACGGTAGCGCGCGGCCAGCCCGGGAATGATGTCACGCCACATGTGCGAGGTCTGCGGCCAGCCGTGGAGTAGTACCACCGCGGGCCCCTTGCCCGCGATCAGATAATGCAGTCGCACATCGCCGAGGCCGGCGTTCTCGTGACGAATGGATTCAGTCATGGCATGCAAAGTGAATGTCGAGGCGTAATCATCGCATATCAGCCCTTGCGCGGCTTTTCCGCAGCATAGAGTTTTAACGGCCTTCCAGTCCACTTGGATGCGGCTGCCTTGAACCTGATTACCCTATTTCCTGCTGAGGTCCCGGCATTGCATCTGCGTGGCCGGGGCATCTTTGCGGGTATTGGCATCCGCACGAAGATCTGCCCAGCGGTAGTCGCGCGGATCGCGCAAGGGGGCCGCAGTTTTTGCCACGCTGACTAATGTATCGCGGCGGCCCTCAGCCGCGCACGGCGAAGTATGGCATTAGTTCTTCACCCAGCGTAGCATTGTACAAATGTGGTCTGTCCTATTTCGGATCATAGTCCGCGCTCACTGCAAAGAAGGCTTATGTCGGTACAATCTCCGCTCACAGACTTTGTTTTTCCGCAAACCTATGGGATACGCCCGCAAAGCCGCCGCCTTCTTGACCGCCGACGAGTATCTGGCGCTGGAAACGCGTGCCCGCACCAAGCACGAGTATCTCGAAGGGGTGATCTATGCTTGGCAAGGGCAAGTACCGGAAAGCATGGCTGGGGGTTCTCGTGCCCACCATCGCATTTCGCTCAACATCGCCACGGCGCTGAACGCGGCGTTGCAGGGCACTCCTCGCGCACCCTACATGGCGGACATGCGGTTGCGGGTCGCCGCCGCCGCGGGCCGCACCGAGACCGCGTATTTCTATCCGGACGTTTTGTCCATTGCGGGCCGCCGCTCCCAGCGCAAGCAACCGAGATTGAAAATCCAAAACTGCTCATCGAAGTGCTGTCACCTAGCACCGAGGAATTCGACCGCACGGAAAAGTTCGCGGTCTACGGCACGATCGCGAACCTCGAGGAATTGGTGTTCGTCAATTCGCACCCACCATACGGCATCGAGGTCTATCGCCGGGGGGGTGGACGGGTCACTCGTCCTCATCGAATCCGGCGATGCGAAATTGCCGTTGGCAAGCGCCGGCGTCACTATGACGCGAGGGGCCGTGTTAGCCGGAGTGTAAGGTGGCTATGAGCAGATAGCGCGTCATGTGCCGCGCCTCCCTTCCAGATCATCGGTAATCGGCCGGTGATTCGCAGCTCACCCCTGGCCGGTTCAAATTGCGCGAGAATAATCCCTCGTTAAATCCCACGCTGAGTGCCCCGTGCCCCACACCATCCAACCCATCGATCCCGCCAAGCCCATCTTCGGCGGCGAGGTTTCAGGCATCGACCTGACGCGCCGCCTCACAGACGCCGAGGTAGCCGCCATTCACGCCGGCATGGACCGCTTTGGCGTGCTGGTGTTTCACGACCAGCACCTGGAGGACGAGCAACAGGTCGCTTTCAGCCGCCAGCTTGGGCCGCTCGAACAGGCGACTGGGGACATCATGCCAGTGCAGGACCGCCGCTTGAGCATGGAAGTGAACGACATTTCCAACCTCGACAAGCACGGCGAGTTGCTGCCCCGCGACGACCGGCGCCGCTTGTTCGGTTTGGGCAATATGCTTTGGCACTCGGACAGTTCGTTCAAGGACGTGCCGGCCAAGTATTCTCTGCTCTCGGCGCGCAAGATTCCGCCAACCGGCGGCAATACCGAGTTCGCCGACATGCGCGCCGCCTACGATGCGCTGGACGATTCTTCGAAGCGGGAAGTGCACGACATGATCTGCACGCACAGCCAGATTTTTTCGCGCGGTATTCTGGGCTTTGATGACTTCACCGAGGCCGAGCGCGCGAAGTGGGCGCCAGTACGCCAGCGCCTGGTGCGGAGGCATCCCACCACCGGGCGCTTGTCGCTGTACCTGTCGGGCCACGCCGGCACGATTGAAGGCTGGCCGGTGCCCGAGGCGCGCTCGTTTTTGCGTGACCTGATGGAACACGCAACCCAGCGCCAGTTCGTCTACGCGCATGTGTGGCGCCAATGGGACCTGGTAATGTGGGACAACCGGGTGACGATGCACCGCGCGCGCCGCTACGATCCGCGCGATATGCGCGATATGCGCCGCACGACGATGACCAATGAGGTATCTAGCATGGCACAGGCGCCGGTCTGAGGCGGCGTACTACGCAACAGCCACCCTTTCGGGCAGCTTAGGTTTGTGGCTTATCCCCGCTCTTGCGCGCCAGCGGAATCACCGCTGCAAGAAATTCAGCGGCAAGCCTGGGCAATGCCATTGCATGGCATATAGACGGCCTAGGCCCGACGAGGTGATGTATAGCGTTCTCAGATCCGGGCCGCCGAAGCACACATTGGTGACCATGAGATCGAACTCTGGTACCGGTATGCGCGCGCGCACCACGCCGTCTGGCGATATGGCCGTCACGCAGCCGGTACCCAAGGTGGCGACGACGACATTGCCTTCAGAATCCATGGCCAGCGAATCCAGGCGCTCGTAACCGGTGAACTTGTACAGCAGGCGGCCGGGCCAAAAGGCGTGCGGCGCGGGGCCCAATTTGCCGGGGCTTTCGATATCGAAGGCCCACAAGCGCGCTGCGCCAGTCTCCGCGACGTAGAGCGTGGAATCGTTCGCCGAGAGGCCAATACCGTTGGGTGTGTCGATGGGATGAACGATCTCGCGAATGGAGCTGCCGTCGGGCCGGGCGTAATAGATTGACCCCCGGTCTATGGAGCGCCCGCGGCGCTTGCCTAGATCCGTGAAATAAAAACCACCATTGGCATCGAACACCAGATCGTTGGGCCCCTTCAATGGTTCGCCGTTGCAAGCGGTGTAGAGAGTTGCGACCTTGCCCGATTCGATATCCACCGCCTGGATGCTGCCGCCCTGGTAATCGGGTGCCAAGGCATCACCAGGACGCAGGATGGGGCCTTGCGTAGTCCATTGAAATCCGCCGTTGTTGCATAGGTACATGCGGCCATCCGGGCCCATGGCCGCGCCGTTCGGGCCGCCGCCGCAATGGGCGATTACGCCGATCTCGCCTTCGGGAGTCACCCTGCTGAGTGTGCGGCGCTCGATCTCGACCAAGATGACCGAACCATCCGCCATCGCAACTGGTCCCTCAGGAAATCTCAAGCCCCGGCAAATTTCCTTCATGTCGTTCCTTTCCTTCCTCGGCGAAGTTGCTCACGTGCCTCGCATTATGCGCGAGCACGGGGGAATGGCGCCGAACCTTGCAAGACGGCACGCCGTAGCCAAATGGTGGTTCGGGATGGGATTTCTTGGTAGGATTCGCCGCCTTGCGTCCGGCAAGGCACGACATCATCCGAGCGCGGTCGTTATACAGGTAGCCAGACTTCTTTGTCCAATCACGAGCAAGACGGCGCCAGTCCGGTGCAGGGATACTAGCCTGCGGGCCAGTTGCTGCATCTCATTTCAGGCTATTGGGTTGGGCAGGCGATCTACGCGGCGGCCGAACTGGGCATCGCCGATTTGCTTGGCAAGAAAGGCCGCCCGGTAGGTGAGCTGGCGCGATTGACGCAATCCCACGAACCCTCGCTTTACCGGCTGATGCGCGCGCTCGCCAGCGTGGGAATCTTTACCGAGGTTGCCCCAGGAAGTTTCGCGCAAACGCCGATGGGCGCGCTGTTGCGCAGTGACATGCCGGGCGATCTCGCGGCGTTCTCGCGCTTCCAGGGCGATGCGTGGCACTGGCAAGCCTGGGGGGCCATCGCCGAAAGCGTTCGCTCTGGTATGTCCGCGATGACTCTGATGCACGGCACGCCGAACTGCTTCCAGTATCTGGCCGTGCACGAGCGATCGGCGGCGATATTCAATGGCGCCATGGGGGGCTACGCGGCGCATGTGCACGCCGCCGTGGTGGATGCCTACGATTTCAGTAATGCTGGATTGATTGTGGACGTAGGCGGTGGCCAAGGAACCTTGCTAGCCGCCATCCTCGAGGCTGCCCCGCATGCGAGCGGCCTGCTCGTGGACCGGGCCGAGGTGCTATCCGGCGCGGATGCCGTGTTGGATCATGTGGCTGGCCGCTGCGCGACGCAAGCGGGAGATTTTTTCACTGGGGTTCCATCGGGCGGAGATATTTATGTGCTCTCCACCGTTCTGCACGACTGGAACGATGCGGATGCGATCACGATCCTGCGCCACATACGCGAGGCCATGCAAGACAATGGCCGCGTACTCGTCGTGGAGCACGTGGTGCCAGCGGGCAATGAGCCTCATCCTTCCAAGTTCATCGATCTTGAAATGATGCTGGTAACTGGCGGGAAAGAGCGAACGGCGGAAGAGTACGAATTTCTCCTGGCCAGCGCGGGACTCTTTCTTGGGAGGATTATTTCGACGGCGGTGTCTGCCTCTATTATCGAGGCGGAGCGAACTACTTGATCAGCACTGGCTCCACGGTGGCGGTCCAGATCAATGGGCTTGGCAAGACGTACCGGGGCGCCTCCCGTCCCGCCTTGGATGGTGCCAGCCTAGCGGTCGCGGAATGCGATTTCTTCGCGTTGTTGGGGCCCAATGGAGCTGGCAAGACCAGGGCGAGGGCTCCGCATTGGAACTGGATTCCCTCGATTCTTTGCAGGCCGCGGTCGCTATCAGCAAGCGCTTCGGCGTACGCATTCGCGATAGCAAGGACGCGCGCCGTGTCATGCGCAGAGCGACAAGCCTCGCCCAATTCGTTCGCGAGCAGAAGCGCTAAATTACTGGCGCTAAATTATCGGTCACCGGTGCGCTCCGCTCTCCCGTTTCGGAACCCCGAACTCCCGGTGGCACACCTCGGCTAAGGCGGCGATTCCCTCGCGGATGATTTGCTCCGATGGGTGCGCGAAACAGATGCGCGCGCGCACTTTGCCTTCCGCTTCGCTCGTCATCCACTCGGCGCCAGGGTTGATGGCCACTCCCGCGCGGGAGGCAGTCAGCGCGAGTTGAGTGGTGTTGACTTGCTTGGGCAACGTGACCCACAAAAAAATTCCGCCGGAAGGATCGTCGAATTGGACTTCCGGGCCAAACTGGGCGCGAAGCGCATCCATCAGCGTTTCGGCTTTGCGCCTTAATGTTTTCCTCAGTTCGGCGACATGGGTGTCGAAGTGCTCGTTGCAATACTCGGCCAGGATCATCTGCTCCAAGGCGCCGGAACCGCCATCGTTCTTGATGGCGAGAATGCGGCTCATGATGGGCCAGCTCGCCACGAGGTAGCCGGTGCGAAGGGCGGGCGCGATGGACTTGGAGAACGAACCGATGTGAATCACGCGATCGTCGCGAGCCATGGCGTAGAGGGCAGGGGGGCGTTTGCCATCCCACACCAGATCGGAATAGCACTCGTCCTCGAACACTGGAACGCCATGAGTTTCAGCGAGCGCCAGCAGTTTACGGCGCCGTTCCATGGTCATGATCGTGGCCGTGGGGTTTTGCACGGTGGGAATCGTATAAATGAATTTGGGGCGAATGCCGCGCTTCTTAAGGCGGGCCAGCTCGCTCGCGAGCGCATCGGTATCGAGACCTTCCTTGTCCACCGGAACGCCGATGATCTGGGCGCCCAGCCGGTTCAACCTGGTGAGAGTTCCGCCATAGGTCATCTGCTCCACGATGACCGTGTCTCCCGGATTGAGGAGGACCTGGTTCACCAAGTCGAGGCCTTGCAGCGAACCCGACGTGATAAGCACTTCATCCGCGGTGCACTGAATTCCCGCATCCTTGGCGAGTTTGCGCACGATGAATTCACGCAGGGGCCGGTAGCCTAACGCGCCGCTTTGCAGGCCGTAGGTCGCGAGCGTTTTCCCCTCTCGCTCCAGGACGCGGGTTGCCGCGGAAATCAGATCCGCGACCGGTACGCTCGCCGAATCGTTGTGCCCGCCAATGAAGTTGTACTTTGGAAAGCCGGCCCATTTCACCGCCGCGGGAGGCAGGTCCGCACGAAGTAGCGCGGAGTAATCGAAGGTATCGAGACTCACGATGCGCGCCTTCAGTGGAAGAACCGGCCGGCGTCCACCACGATGGTCTGCCCCGTGATGCTGTCGGTTTCGCATAGAGAGACCACTTGGCGCGCTACGTCGTCCTTGTCCGCCGCCCGCTTAAGAATGGAACCTTCGCGCGCTCGTTGCCGGTAGGCTGGATCGAGATTGCTGGTGGCGCGCGTGTCCTCCAGGTAGCCCGGCGCCACGCAATTCACCAGGACAGCGGGCGCCAACCCCACGGCCATGCAGCGCGTGAGATGGATCAGGCCCGCCTTGGAGACGGCGTAGGGAATGGAAGAGCCCTGAGGGCCCAATCCCGCGATGGACGAGATGTTGACGATGCGCCCCGTGCCGTTGCGGCGCAGCGCTGGGGCGAGGTGCTTGATGCACAGCATGGGGCCGGTGAGGTTCACCGACAAGATCTTCTGCCACTCATCGAACGTCATGGCGTCCAGATCGCTGAAGGGAATCCATTTGTTGTAGGCGGCGTCGTTGACCAGGATGTCCACCCGCCCGAAGGCGTTCAGCGCGCGCTCTGACAATGCCTGCACTTGCGAGGGGTCGGTCACGTCGCACGCCATGGCCTGCGCGCGAACCCCGGTGATCCGCAAATCCTTCGCGACTTTTTCGGCATCGGCCTGGCTGCTTGCATAGATCACCGCCACATCGCAGCCCGCACGCGCCAGCGCGTGGCAGATGCGCTGGCCGAGGCCGCCATTACCGCCGGTCACGAGCGCCACTTTGCCCTTCAGGTCCATCTTGGTCTCCTCCGAGGATTTTTTCGATTGTACGTGTGCCCAGCCAGATTACTCTTGCTTCGACAGCGCGTGCATCACCGCGCACCACGCGGCTTCGGCTTGAGGTCCAACCTCGGAGAATACCGCATCGAGTTGCTTCATTTGGGTTTGAGTGAGGCGCGCCTCCAGCTTCTCTCCCTCGTAGGTCAAGCGCAGTTGCTTGACGCGCCCGTCGTGGGGCGCCGTTCGCATGGCGATCTGCTTCATTTGGATGAGCTGGCGCAAGGGGCCGTTCAATGCCTGCTTGGTTACGCCCAATACACCGAGGAGCGCGTTCACACTGGTATCGGGATTGCGCCCCACGAAGTACAGGATGCGGTGATGCACCCTGCCAAGGCCGCGCTGTTCCAGCACGCGGTCCGGGTGCGCCGTGAAGGCGCGGTAACCGAAGTAGAACAATTCGATGGCCTCTCGGAGCTGGGCCTGGAGATTTAGGTCAATCATATTGACTTACCATTTGAGCGCGGGTATCTTGCAGATAGGGCAAGTATATTGACGTTTACGGAGGGACGCCATGCCAGTACTGTTATCGGAACGCACTCGAAACCTGCATGCCTCGCCCATCCGCGAGATCCTGGCCGTCATCGAGCGGCCGGGCATGATCTCATTCGCCGGCGGATTGCCAGCGCCGGAAACGTTTCCGGGCATCAATCCCGGCGAGATCCCCGCGAACTATCTGCAATACGGGCCCACGGAAGGGGAGCCGGCACTGCGCTCCCGTGTGGCCGAAGAGCTCGGAAAATTGGGAATGAAGTGCACGGCGGAGCAAGTGCTGATTCTTTCCGGCTCGCAGCAAGGCATCGATCTCGCCGGCAAGCTCTTCGTGGACGCCGGTACGCCGGTCGCGGTGGAATCCCCTACCTATCTCGCCGCTCTGCAAGTGTTGCGGTACTTTGGCGCGCGCTTCGTTTCCTTCGGTCCCGGCGCCATGGAGGCCGGCGCTCTGGAACACTCCCAAGCCCGCTTAGCCTACATCATCCCGACCTTTCAGAATCCAACGGGATATTGTTATTCGGCACGGCAGCGCGATGCCCTGGCGGCAGCCTGCGATGCCGCCGAAGTGGTGTTGTTAGAGGACGACCCTTACCGCGATTTGGTCTATGAGGCGTGCGACCGAACACCGGTGTGCGCACGGCTCGAGCGCGCATCGTGGATCTACCAAGGTTCGTTCTCGAAGAGTTTCGCGCCGGGATTGCGTCTGGGCTTCCTGGCCGCGTCCGCGGATCTCGTGCCCCATCTCACGCGGCTCAAGCAAGCCGCCGATTTGCACAGCAACCGAATCAGCCAATGGCTGGTGTTGCAAGATTTGAACAATCCCGGGCGCGGGGAGCGCTTGCATGGCTTAGACGCCACTTATCTACGCAAGCGCAATGCTTTCGATCATGCTTTGCGGTGTTACATGAGTGACTTGGCCACGTGGCAAGCACCGCCCGGCGGATTGTTCTTCTGGCTCGCTCTCAAATACAGGATCGATACTCGCAGCCTACTGTCCCAGGCGATAGAGCGCGGTGCGGCCTTCATGCCCGGAGAGGCGTTCTATCCCGAGGAGGGTGAAGGCCTGGGTACCATGCGGCTAAATTTCAGCCACGCCTGCGCGGAGGATGCTCACCGAGGGCTCGGCATCTTAGCCCAGTTACTTCACGAGACCTACCCGGCCTAGGCCGGGTAGGTAATGGGAGACATCGCATGAAACCTGTCGATTTCGGAAAGACCGCGGCGGACTACGGCAAGCACCGCGCTGGATTTCCGCCGGAGTTTTATTGGGAGCTTGCACGCCATGGCATCGGTGTGTCGGGACAGCGCGTGGTTGATCTTGGCACTGGCACTGGAACCATCGCGCGCCAGCTTGCTCTGGGCGGATGCGACGTCACCGCCATCGATATTTCAGAGAACATGCTGGCGCAGGCCAAGCAGCTCGATGACTAAGCAGGCGCCGGTGCCCGTTACTTAAAAGGACAAGCGGAGGATACGGGCTTGGAGGGCGCAAGTTACGATGTCGTGACCGCGGGACAATGCTGGCATTGGTTCGACCGGTCGCGCGCCGCGGCCGAGGCCCTTCGCATTCTGCGGGCGGGCGGCCGCTTGGTGATCGCGCACTTCGATTGGTTACCGCTCGCCGGAAGCGTAGTGCAGCTAACGGAGCAACTCATTTTGAAACACAGTCCGCAATGGCAATTGTCAGGAGGAGTGGGGATTCATCCGCGTTTCATGCCGGCCCTCTCGGAGATTGGTTTTCAAGGATTGCGCACTTTCAGTTTCGACACCGATGCCCTGTATTCCCATGAAGCGTGGCTTGGCCGGGTGCGTGCAAGCGCTGGAATAGGCCCCGTGCTGAGTGAGAGCAAGGTTAGAGACTTCGATGATGAACACCGCTTAGCGCTGGCCAGCCGGTTTCCGGGCGATCCTTTGCATGTGCCGCACCGCGTGTGGGCTGTGATCGCACATCGACCTTAGGCGCTAGGACTTTCCCCAAACCTCGGCCACGCGCGCGTCACGCCCGCAACTGAAGCGGTAATACTTGTAGCGCACGGGATTCTTCTTGTAGTAATCCTGGTGATATTCCTCCGCTGGGTAGAACTTCGCCGCGGGCGCGATTTCCGAGTAAATGCGCGCGAACCTGGATTCAAGTGCCTTCTTGCTCGCTTCCGCCGCGCGCTTCTGAGCTTCTCCCTGATAATAAATGCCGCTGCGGTACTGCGAGCCCACATCGCAAAATTGCTGGTCCTTGACGGTGGGATCGATATGGCGCCAGAAGTATTCCACGAGCTGTTCGTAGCCGACCTTCGATGGATCGAAGACAACGCGCACCGCTTCCGTGTGGCCGGTGTCCCCGCCGCTTACTTGTTTATAGGTTGGGTTGTCTGTTTGGCCTCCGGTATATCCGGACTCGACGGAGATCACCCCGGGCAGCTTCTCGAAATCCGCTTCGATGCACCAGAAGCAGCCTCCCGCGAAGATGGCAGTATCGGTTGGCGCGCCATTCACCGGCGCCGCCATGGCCAGCAAACCACCGATAAAACCCATGATCCATCGCTTCATGTTCGTAGCTCCGGTAGTTGCTCTTCCTTGGGCACGAAACGCAGTGCCACGCCGTTGTTGCAATAACGCAGCCCCGTGGGCTTCGGGCCGTCATCGAACACGTGGCCTTGGTGACCGCCGCAGCGCGCGCAGTGATATTCCGTGCGTACCCAGATGATGGTCCTGTCCTTCTTCGTGCCGAGCGCACCCGGCAAAGAATCGAAGAAACTCGGCCAGCCGGTGCCGCTTTCGTACTTCGTGCCGCTGCTGAAAAGCGGTAGATAGCACGCCGCGCAGACATAGGTGCCGGCGCGCTTTTCCTTGTCTAGAGGACTGGTTCCGGGGCGCTCGGTGTCTTCCTCGAACAGCACGTTGTAGCTCGTGGGAGGAAGCAGAGTTTTCCACTCCGATTTAGGTTTTTGAAGAGGAGTCACACGGTTTTCCTTGGCGGTGGCGGGCAGCACTGCGCAGAGCCAAAGCCCTGGAATGCTTACGAGTAATTGGCGTCTATTCATGGCGGATCCTGTTCGTATAAAGCATTGGTCTGCCGGCGCACTCAGTCCTTACATGCGAGCGGCGCGACATTCCATATACGAGCCCGTCATCCCCGGCGGATGCAGTATCGCCGGGGCGGGGCCAAGCGGGGGGAAGGGAGGGACGCGGAGTTCGTCACGTAGTAGTTCCGGCGCCGGGGAAAGTGCGCTGGAGTGGGCCGAAGACCACATGAGTCGTAACGAAACTCCGCGCGACGAACGTTACTTACGCGGACTGCGTTTGCCTATACGACTTTAGTTATACGTGTGCAACGGCGCCTTACGCCGTGAAGATCTTCCCAGGGTTCATGATGTTGAGCGGATCCAGCGCTTTCTTGATGGCGCGCATGACGCTGACGGATTCGCCGTGCTCGGCCGCGAGGAATTTCATCTTGCCCAGGCCGATCCCGTGCTCGCCGGTGCAGGTGCCGTCCATGGCCAGGGCGCGCATGACCAAGCGGTCATTCAATCGCTCGGCTTCGGCCAGTTCCTTGGGATCGTCGCGGTTAATAAGAAAGCCTAGGTGGAAGTTACCGTCGCCCACATGACCCACGAGCGGGGCGGTAAGGAAGCTCTCTTTCAGGTCCTTCTTGGTTTCGATGATGCACTCCGCCAAGCGGGAGATGGGAACGCACACGTCCGTCGCCCAGATCTCGCACCCAGGGCGTAGCGCCTTATTGGCGTAGGTGACGTCGTGGCGAGCTTGCCAAAGATGGGTGCGATCCTCCGCCTTGGTGGCCCACTTGAATTCGCCGCCGGTGTTCTCCTGTGCGATGGCTTGCACGGTTACGGCTTGTTCCTTGACGCCGGCTTCGGTTCCGTGGAATTCGACGAAGAGCGTGTCCTTGACTGGGTAATTCAATTTGGAAAAGCGGTTTATCGCATCCATCTGCACATCGTCGAGGAGCTCGATGCGCGCGATGGGCACACCTAGTTGAATCGTTTGGATGACGGTGCTGATGGCCCCTTCCAGTGAATCGAAGGAACACACCGCTGCCGCCATCGCTTCCGGAATACCGTAGAGTCGCAAAGTGACTTCGGTGATGATGCCCAGCGTACCCTCGCTGCCGACGAACAGGCGCGTGAGGTCGTAACCGGCGGCGGACTTGCGCGAGCGGCGCGAGGTGCGGATGATGCGCCCGTCGGCCAGCACCACGGTGAGTGACAGCACGTTCTCGCGCATGGTGCCGTAGCGCACGGCATTGGTGCCCGAGGCGCGCGTGGCGGCCATGCCTCCAAGGGACGCATCGGCACCCGGATCGATGGGAAAGAACAATCCCTGGTCGCGGATGTAATCGTTCAACTGCTTGCGCGTGACGCGGGCTTGAACGGTGACGTCGAGATCTTCGGCATTGACCTTCAGCACTTCGTTCATGTTGGCCATATCGGCCACGATGCCACCATGCTCTGGAATCACGTTGCCTTCGAGCGAGGTTCCGGTGCCGTAGGCCACCACCGGGGTATGGTGCCGGGCGCAGATGCGCACGATTTCGGAAACTTCCTCGGTCGTATTGGGAAAGGCGACTGCGTCGGGCCGGTGAGGAATATGCCACGACTCATCCTTGCTGTGGTGGTCACGCACCCCGGTGCTGGTGGAAAGCCGGCTGCCGAGTAGCGCCCTTAATTCTTCGACGGCGGTTTGAATGCGCTCGGCTGGCATGTTCATGCGTTTTCCTTGATTTTTTCCAGTGGCCCCTAGTGTACCAGCCGCGCTACTTGAGCAGCGCTGGGATGCCGGTGAAGACTTACCCTCTAAAATCGAGGCGGTTGATCTGGATCAACCGCACGCTCTTCGTTACTCTCTATCTTTTCCGCTCATACAACAACGCCAATCCATTATGAAGACAATTTTCGGCATCATGATCCTTCTCGTTTTTTCCACCGGGGGTTTCGCCCAAGAGGCTAAGCCCGGTACGACCTTCAAGGACTGTCCTGTTTGCCCCGAGATGATTGTAATTCCCCCCGGCGAGTTCGTGATGGGTTCGCCCATCGAGGAGAGCGGCCAGACCGACGAGAAGCCCCAGCACAAAGTGAAGATCGCGAAGCCTTTCGCGGTGGGCAAGCTGGAGGTGACCTTCGACCAATGGGATGCCTGCACGGCGGAAGGCAAGTGCCCGAAGGCGAGCGATGATGATCTGGGCCGGGGTGACAGGCCGGCTATCAACATCAATTGGAGCGAGGCGCGAAGCTACGTCCAGTGGCTCTCGCAAAAGACGGGGAAGAAGTACCGCTTGCTTTCGGAATCGGAGTGGGAGTACTCAGCCCGGGCCGGAACTACGACGGCTTGGTACTGGGGTGTTTCCGAAGGTAGCCAAGGATCATTGCGCACCTGCCAATACGCCAACGTGCACGACGAAAGCAGCAGCGCCGCCCATCCCTTGTACGTATGGTCTGCCCATCCCTGCGATGATGGTTATGCGGAGACGGCACCGACCGGAAAGTTCAAACCCAATGCCTTTGGACTGCACGATATGTCGGGTAACGTGCGCGAGTGGATCGAGGATTGTTTTCATCTGAATTACACCGGCGCGCCCGCGGATGGTTCGGCTTGGCAGGAAAGCACTTGTGAGAAGCGCATCGTTCGCGGCGGGAGTTGGATCGACGGGTTCCAAACCGTGCGCTCCGCCTACCGGCACACGCTGGACCCGGCGCAACGGGCTTATCACGTGGGATTTCGCGTCGCCAGGGATCTGTAGACATAAAAAGGAACCGGGGCGTTAAGCCCCGGCTCCAGTGTGCAACACAGATCAGTCTTCTAAATTACGCGGCGGACTGATCTTTCTTGGCGATGTAACCGTAGGCAGCGTTGCTGCGGCCGGTGTCCCCACCCATGGCCAAGTATTCGGCCTTGATGGCTGCCAGCTTGTCTTCGGTGAACGCCGGGCCCTGAGCAAGTTTGATGTCCAGGCCGTAGAGCTGAGCGGAGTTTAGGCCGAGGATCTTCTGTTTGACTTCGCTGTTCGGACCGCCCAGCTTGATCTTCCAGCCCATCTTCTTCATGACGTCGTCGGGAATTTCCATGCGGCGCATGGCTTCGATCTGCCACTGGGGCGAACCGTACCATACGGAATCCGTTCCCCACACCACGCGCTCCGGGCCCATCATATTGACCAACTGGCCGATGAACATGGCGCAGAACTTTGGGTTGGTGATGGCGGTGGAGGCGAAGGTGGAGCCGATTTCCCCGTAGACGTTGTTCACGCCGAACTTCTCGGGAATGCGGGCCAGATCCGTTGCCCACTCGACGTATCCGGTGTCGAGGAACTTCTGCAGATCCGCTTCGGGTTGGTCCGCTAGCCATGGACGCAGCGCCGAGTGGTAGATCACGAAGTTCATGCCGGGCCAATCCTTGGCGGCTTTGCCAATGTCCCAAGCGGAAGCGTGTTCCCACGTTCCGGCGAAGGCCTTGGTGTAGTCGCGTGGCATCAAGCCCTTGTGAATACAGATGGTGTTGATGCCGGCCTTGATGGCCTTCTCGTAGAAGGGATACATCAGCTTCTCGTCGTCCAGGCGCCAAGCGAACTTGGAGGGGCCGAAGGGGTCGCCGATGGTGTAGGATTTCCAGCTGCAGGGGTGCAGGGTTTCAATACCGCGATCCACCTCGTCCATCCAGTTGGGATACTTGGGTGTGATGATGGTGTGGCCCAGCATGCGGGTTTGGCCGGCCATCTTGTTCACGGAGCGGCAGGCGTTTTGGATCGCATCGTTGGATAGCAACCACCAGGACGGATCATCGAAAGGAGCGCCCGAGAGCAGCGATACTTTCGTGTCGCTGTCCAGGAAGATCTCTTTCAGGTAGTTGTCCATCTTGTAGCGGGCCAAGGTCATCGGCGCGCTGTTGATGTTGGCGTTCACCTTGGCGCCCACGGCCCACTTGGTCAGACCGAGCAAACCTTCTTGCTTGAAGTCGTCCCGAATGAAGTGGGTTTGGTCGTCGAAGATGAACTGGTTGGCCAGCTGCTTCTTGCGGTAATCCGACATTTGCATGTCGTTGGCTTCCGCCTCGGAAACGTCGAAAACATCGCCGCCATGAATTTTGTTCATGGCCACGAACGCGGTTGCCATCCCGGCGCTGGTGGCCAGGAATTGGCGCCGGTCCATGCCGTAGCGCTTTGCTTGAACATCCGCCATTTCCTTGATCAGGGCCTCGACCTTGGCCTGCTTCTCGGTCTGCGGCAGCGGGTTGTATTCGCCATTGGAGACGATTTGAGTAGGGATAGGCGAGCGGAACGCGGCCTCGTCGGCCGGTACCACCGTCTTGTACTCCTCGTCGCTCATATGGACGCCAATATGCCTTTGAATAGCCATTCGGTTTCCTCTCGTAGTGTTATTAAGGTAGCGCTACATTCTCGACCTGATCTGGGCTAGCCGGTATCCAGCGCCAGCGCGGACCAGGTCCAGATTCTTTTATTTATCGAACTTATAGGCCTTGTCTTCTTCGACTTTACCCTCGCAGGCCGCCGCCACGTTCTTCTTGGCATTATTGCAGGCAGTCCCGATGGCGACCATGCTGTCGTTCGCGGCGTTCTTCTCGTTACAGAAGTAGTCCATCTGGGACTTTGCATCAGTGCAATTGCCCGCACGCTCGTCTTTCTTGTCGGCCGCGCTTGCGTTGATGGCGAAGGCTAGACATAGGGAACCAAGGACTAGGTATTTCATAGACTCCTCCTAATAGTTTTTTCTGACGGCTACCCCCTTCACGGAGGTATTCACTTTGCGCATTATGGCTGAGTCTTTGCCCTACCTTTCGCGCCCCGCGCTGTTTCGCAAGGGGTTCTCGGCGGGGCTAAGCTGGCCCCTGCCTTACGCCATGCGCAGGTTCTACAGAGACTACACCAATCCGCAAGCCGATGGGAACTGGGTTCTCGCGAAAATATCTCTCGCGGCCGCTTTTAAGCATGCCGCCTTCGATACTGGCTCTCACAAAAAAAGAGCCGGGGTGTTAGACCCGGCTCTTTTAGGTGAAGCGAACTACACCAAGCGGCTTATGCCACCTGGTACTTCTTGGCAATAAAGCCGTAGGCAGCGTTGCTGCGGCCGGTGTCGCCACCCAAGGCTAGGTACTCCGCCTTGATGGCTGCCAGCTTGTCTTCGGTGAACGCCGGGCCCTGAGCAAGTTTGATGTCCAGGCCGTAGAGCTGAGCGGAGTTTAGGCCGAAGATCTTCTGTTTGACTTCGCTGTTCGGACCGCCCAGCTTGATTTTCCAGCCCATCTTCTTCATGACGTCGTCGGGAATTTCCAAGCGGCGCATGGCCTCGATTTGCCACTGGGGCGAACCGTAGAACACCGAGTCCGTGCCCCACACCACGCGCTCCGGGCCCATCATATTGACCAACTGGCCCAGGAACATGGAGCAGAATTTCGGATTGGTGACGGCGGTGGACGCGAAGGTGGTGCCAATTTCCGCGTACACGTTGTTCACGCCGAACTTCTCGGGAATGCGGGCGAGATCGGTGGACCACTCGACATAGCCGGTATCCATGAACTTCTGCAGATCGGCGTCGGGCTGGTCCGCGAGCCACGGGCGTAGCGCGCCGTGATAAATCACGAAGTTCATGCCCGGCCAGTCTTTCGCGGCCTTGCCAATGTCCCAAGCGGAAGCGTGCTCCCACACCCCGGCGAAGGCCTTGGTGTAGTCGCGCGGCATCAAGCCCTTGTGGATACACAGAGTGTTGATACCGGACTTGATGGCCTTCTCGTAGAAGGGATACATGACCTTTTCGTCGTCCAGGCGCCAAGCGAACTTCGATGGCCCCAAGGGATCGCCCAGGGTGTAGGACTTCCAGCTGCAAGGCTTGAGGGTCTCGATGCCGCGATCCACTTCGTCCATCCAGTTGGGGTACGTGGGGGTGATGATGGTGTGGCCCAGCATGCGGGTGCTGCCGGCCATCTTGTTCACCGAACGGCAGGCGTTCTGGATGGCGTCGTTGGATAGGAACCACCAGGACGGGTCATCGAAAGGAGCGCCCGAGAGCAAGGACACCTTGGTGTCGCTGTCCAGGAAAATCTCCTTCAGATAATTTTCCATCTTCAGGCGTGCCAGGGTCATGGGCGCGCTATTGATGTTGGGGTTCACCTTCGCCCCAACGGCCCACTTGGTCAGGCCCAGGATTCCGTCCTGCTTGAAATCATCGCGCATGAAGTGGGTTTGATCGTCGAATATGAACTGGTTCGCCAACTGCTTCTTGCGGTAATCCGACATTTGCATGTCGTTGGCTTCCGCCTCGGACACATCGAAGATGTCGCCATGAATTTTGTTCATGGCCACGAACGCGGTTGCCATCCCGGCGCTGGTGGCCAGGAATTGGCGGCGGTCCATGCCGTGACGCTTTGCCTGAACGTCCGCCATTTCCTTGATCAGGGCCTCGACCTTGGCCTGTCTCTCGGTTTGCGGCAGCGGGTTGTATTCGCCATTGGAGACGATTTGAGTGGGGATCGGCGAGTGGAACGCGGTTTCGTCTGCTGGAGTAACTGTTTTATATTCCTCGTCGCTCAAATGAACGCCGATGTGCCTTTGAGTAGCCATTTGCTTTCCTCCTAGTTGTGGATGTGAAGCGTTACTGCCTTGACCCCATCCTTCGCAACCGTTCGGCGGGCTGAGTTGAATCGAATCCAGGACTCTTGAATTTTTGTTGGGACTTGGCGGATACTGGCCCATTTTTGGTCAGCAGCGTTCGCGCAAGTCGCGAAGGCAGGGCATGGGAATTAAAGTATTTGGTGGTTCAAAAGCTCCTCCGTATTGCCGACTTTTAGCCGGGCGAAGACCTTTTCGCCTATGTGCGCGGGTTCTTCGCCGGTCGTGCCGCATTGCCTCCCAATCCGTACTTCGTACAAATTGCCGTGGCGTATAAAGCGGATTATTGGAGCATACACCTAACTGCGCCCCCCCGCTGGAACACCTAATTTTGGCGAAAGCCGCCAAGAAACTGGCTATGTCCTGATCTGGACAGTGACAAGTTCTCGCCCCTTGTCAGTTCGAAGAGAGTGCGCGGATTCTAGAATTTTGGCGGCGCTTCCAACTGCGTTGCTTGGCCCTATTGCGCAAAAGCATACACCTAAACTCGTTTGCAATCACGTTGCTCCCTGCAGTCTCCAAGGGCTCCCATTGCGCCATTTGCATCAAACGAGTTGGTTTTCGCCGCGGAAAACAAAAACCCCCTAGGATAGCTCGGGGGTAAAGGGGGAGGAGGAGACAGCAGAAGGATTTCAGTGAAACGGTTACGCGCGTCCTGGCCTGTACAAGCGTTCGTAGGATACGACCGGTTCTTTCGCCTTGGGCGAGGAGACTTTGGCGATTGCCGCGCCGGCGCGGCCGCTGACTTCGGAGACAGGCGTTCCCACGTAGCTGGCGGGCCTGCTAGGGGTCGCGGTGTAGGTGTGGCACACACCGGCGCGTCCGGGGCATTCAGCGGCGAAAACGGAGGAAGAAACCAGGGAAGCGATGGCGAGGGTGATGAGTTTGGCGTTCATTGAAAGCCCCATTCGGTTGAGTTGAGATCGAACCTTTCGATTCATGAGCACGTTGCCCATGTGCGAAAGATTACGTACTACCGAAGGGAGAATCGCGGCAGTATTGCCATCCACGCCGTGAATAATTCACGGCGCGGCGGCGGGGACTGGGGCTTCGGGACCGGGGGCTGGGTGGGGCGGGCTACGATGGGATAGGTCACCAGGCCTTGGGGGGCTTCTTGGCGATGATCATGTTGTTGCCCTCGTCCGTGATGTATCCGCCCGCGCGCAGATCCTTCAAGATGCGGCTAATCATCTCGCGCGAGCATCCCACCCGGCTGGCGATGTCTTGTTGCGTGAGACGGGCCTTGATGATGCGTTTGCCACCCTCCTCGGTGGAGAGGTCCATCAATAATTGCGCGACACGGCCGTAGACATCCATGAGCCCCAGATTACCCACGGTGCGCGTCAAGTCGCGAATGCGCTGCATGCAACTGCGCAAAATCTCGAAGGCGGCATCGGGATTCTCGGCGAGAAATCGGCGAAACTGCCCCACATTGATGACGGAGAACTTGGAGGGCTCCACCGTCATGACCGATGCCGAGCGCGGTTGGTCATCGAGCACCACGTCGCCGAAGTATTCACCGGGCCCCATTTCGCGCAGCAAGAGTTCCTTGCCCGCTTCATCTGAGAGGTAGACCTTTACCCGGCCCGATAACACGACGTACATACTGTCGCTTTCATCGCCTTCGCTCACGATGACCGTGTTCTTGGGATAAGCGCGCGTGGCACCTAACCCGACGAGTGTTTTCAGGTGCTGTTCGGGCAAACTCCACGGATGGGCGCTCGCGGGCGTAAGGTCCGTCATGTTCAAGGGGCCTGGTAACGCTTGACCGCTTCTTCGTTCCAGGTGACGCCGGACCCTGGCCTATCCGGGATCAAGGCGTTGCCGTCCTTGATCTGGATGGGCTCGTTGAGGATGGGATTGGCCCAGTCCATGTACTCTAAGTAGTGCGCCGTCGGCGTCACCGCCAGCAAGTGCGCGCTGTATTCGGGAAAGAGGTGGCTGGACATTTCCACTCCGTGGGCTTGAGCGATGGCCGCGGCCCGCATCCAGCCAGTGACGCCGCCTATGCGTTGCACGTCAGGCATCACATAATCCAGGGACTTCGCTTGCAGCGCTTGCACAAGCTCGAAGGTGTTGAGCAAGTTCTCACCCGTTTGAATGGGCGTCTTCACTTCCGCGCAGATTTTGGCGTAACCCTCGTAGTCGTCGTGCCGCGTGGGTTCCTCGATCCAATACAAGCCCTCATCGTCAAGTGCGCGGCCGCGCGCGATGGCTTGCGCCACGGTGAGGCGTTGGTTGAAATCGCACATGAGCGTGATGCCGTCTCCCACGCGTTTTTTCACCGCGCGCGCGGCGGCGACGTCCTGCGAAAAATCGTCGCGTCCCACGCGCAGCTTGATGGCTTTGAAGTTTCCTTCGGCGACCAATTTCTCCGCGTCACTGGCGGCGGATTCGGGCGGCTGAATCCACAGGCCGCAACTGTTGTAGGCGCGGATGGGTTTGATTTGCCCGCCTAGTAGCACGGCTAGTGGAACGCCCCGGGCTTGCGCCAGCACGTCCCACAATGCCTGATCGATGCCGGAGAGCGCGATGCCGATCAAGCCTGGCGTATCGAGCAGTTTCAAGCGCCCGCGCACCTTCGCATCGGAATCGATGGGTGCCACGGCGTCGCCCTTGATCAATTCGCCCAAGCCGCGCAGCGTTTCCACCATGGGTTTCAACATGGAGATGGTGTAGGTGAAGACGTAGGCGCGACCCGTGATGCCGGCATCCGTTTCCACGTCGATCAGTACCAAGGATGCATGGGGAATCGCGCCGGAGGCCGAGGTTGGGGGGCGCTTGAATGGAGGGGTGACCGCGCGCGCGATGATGTTTCGAACAACAGGAGTATTTGCCATGATGAATTCATATGGTTAGTTTCGTGCGTCCGCAGGTCGGCCGTTAGCGTAGAGCTTCAGCGCGGTGTAGACAAAATTCGTGGCCGGTGTTGGGACACCCAAGGCCTTACCCATCTCCACCACACCACCGGCCAGCCACGGTAATTCGAGGCGGTTACCGCGTTCCAGATCGCCCAGCATCGAGGCGACCATGGGGCGCGGCAGGCCGTCCATGCGGGTGGTCAGTCTGGCGAGGGTGCCGTCGTCCAGCTTCACCCCCTTGGCGCGGCCCACGGCTTGCACTTCGCCCATCAATTGCACCAGCAAGGCGCGCGTATCTGGATCTTCGCGAATGGCCCCGACGGGAAGCCGCGTGAGGGCGGTCATGGAACTCATCGCCGCCAGGAATATGTATTTTTCCCAGATGGCGGTGTCGATATTCTCCGGAACGCGGGTTTCGATCTTCGCCTTTTCGCAGGCCTTGATGAAGGCTTCCAGGCGCGGTGTGCGGCGGCCGTCCAGTTCGCCAGGGATTAGGACGGCCATGGTGCCGTTGTGCCGGATCACGCCCGGCTTCTCGATCAATGCGGCGATGTTGGATACCCCGCCCCACACGCGTTCCTTGCCGTAGGCCGCGATTAGCTTGTCCTTGGCGATGACACCGTTCTGGAACGACACCGCGACAGAATTGGGCCCCATCAACGGCGCGATGGCGGCGACGGCTTCATCGGTGGCCCACAGCTTTACGCCGATGATCACCACGTCCGCCGGCCCGGCTTGGCTGGGATCGTCCGTCACCTTGGCGGGCTTCACCACGAAATCTCCGTTGGCGCTCAGCACTTGCAGGCCATTTTGCCGAATGGCCTTGAGATGTTCGCCGCGCGCGATGAAGGTAACGTCCTCGCCGCTGGCGGCCAGCCTCCCGCCGAAATATCCGCCCACTCCGCCCGTGCCCATTACCGCTATTTTCATTGCTGCCATTTGACCTGTGACATGACCCGCTAATGGTAACCTTTCGGACGCCTTGTCATGACGCAGCCAGATGAATAGTTCCGAGCGCCCTTCACGATTGGCCAGCCGCATGGCCGAGATCGAACCCTTCCACGTGGTGGCCCTCGTCACGCGCGCGCAAGCATTGCAGGCGCAAGGCCGCGGCATCGTCGGCATGGTGGTGGGCGAGCCGGACTTTCCAACGCCTGCCCCCATCGTGGAGGCTGGCATGCGCGCGCTGCGCGAGAACAAGATCCGTTACACGGGAGCCATGGGCTCCAGCGCGCTGCGCGAGGCGATTTCGGATTGGTACGCGACACGCTACCAGGCGAAGGTGCCGCCCGGCCGTATCGGCGTCACCACCGGTTCCTCGGCGGCTCTGCTACTGACCATGGGCGTATTGTTGAGCCCCGGCGACGAAGTGTTGATGACGGATCCAGGGTATCCGTGCAACCGCCATTTCGTGCGAGCCATGGAAGGCCGCGCGGTGTGCATCCCCGTGGGCCCCGGCACGGCCTATCAACTGACCGCCGAACTGGTGGAACAGCATTGGACACCGCGTACCGTGGCGGTGATGGTGGCCTCGCCTTCCAATCCCACGGGCACCATGATTCCCCAGGATGAAATGCGCCGCATTCACGCGGTGGTGGCCGCGCGTGGCGGGCGTTTGATCGTGGACGAAATTTATCATGGCCTCACCTACGGCGAGGACGCTCATTCGGTGCTGGAATTCGCGGACGATGTGTTCGTCATCAACAGTTTCTCGAAATACTTTTGCATGACGGGCTGGCGCTTGGGTTGGCTGGTGGCGCCCGTGCCGTATTTGGAGGCGCTGGAAAAACTGGCGCAGAATTTATTCATCTCCAGCCCAGACATCGCGCAACAGGCCGCGCTGGCGGCCTTCCACCCCGATACGCTCAAGGAGGCGGAAAGAAACCGCGCGGCCTTTCAATCCCAGCGCGATTTTCTGTTGCCCGCCGTGCGTGCCCTGGGGTTCGAGGTGCCGGTGACCCCGCGGGGCGCCTTCTACCTCTACGCCAACGCCGCTAGGCATACGCAGGATAGCTACCGATTCTGTCTCGATTTGCTCGAACGCACCGGTGTGGCGATCGCCCCAGGAGTGGATTTCGGACACCACCGTGCCGCCGAGCATGTGCGTTTCTCCTATCCCAAGCCCATCGCGGTGCTGGAGGAAGGCGTGCGGCGCATCGAAGCATATTTGAAGTGAGGGCCGCGAACTTGCCGGTAAGCACAGAGGTCCTATCGAAGCCTGCCACATGGAGCCCTTCATGAAAACAATTCTCCTCCTCACGCTCTTCTTGAGCGTGGGCCTCATCCGCGCTCAAGAAGAGACCTTCAGCGAAATCACCCCGAACGAAACCTCGGCGGATCCGCAAAAGCTGATCGACCTCGTCAACCGCGGTGACGTGCGTGCCATGAATAACCTTGGGCTTTTGTGGGCGAAGGGCGTGGGTCTTCCGAAGCCAAACTTCGAGGAGGCCATGCGCTGGTGGAAGGAGGCGGCCAAGCGCGGCTATCCCCTGGCCATGAACAACATCGGTTTGCTCTACGCCAATGGCCATGGCGTGGAGAAAAATCCCAAGAAAGCCTACGATTGGTGGATGCGAGCCGCGGAACTCGGGAACGGCTGGGCCATGAACAACATTGGCGACTTGTATGAAAGTGGCCAGGGCGTGGAGCAAAGCTATGTGCTGGCACTGGAGTGGTACCAGCGCGGCGCGGATGCTGGTGAAGGTTTGGCCATGTTCAACGCGGGTTCCTTGCACGAGCGTGGCAAGGGCGCCGCGCAAGATTTCAAGGCGGCCATGAAGTGGTACAGCCTGGCGGCGGATCGTGGCATCGCCTATGCCATGAACCGCATCGGCCACCTAATGGAAGAAGGCAAGGGCTTGCCGCCCAGTATTCCTGAAGCCCACGCGTGGTACGCGACCGCCGCCGGCTACTATATTTCCGCGGACACGGAGGACATCGCGTTGAACGCCAAGGACATGCAATCCCTGGAAGCTCGTTTGAGCGAAAGCGACAAGGAGCGCGCCCGCGAAATGGCCGCCAACCTCAAGGAGCGTATCGAGCAGAAGCGCAAGCCGCGTAAGTTGAAGACCGGGGAGGAAGCGACGTGAGAGGTGAGACGTGAGACGTGAGAACAGAGGAGCCCGCGTGCGTTTCTTCAC
>SHXO01000010.1 GCA_009693245.1 Betaproteobacteria bacterium
ATTCCACCCTTCATACGCTTCTTCGAATCTCATCTTCCGTAACTCCTGTAGCAACTTCGTCCGGTTCATCTCGTACCCCCTTCGGGGTAATATGACAACCGGACAGATGGCGCGCTACAAAACCGGACAGATCACGAACTCGCAACACCAAAGCCAAAAATCGTTGTGCGGTCTCCATTCTCATGCTCCAATGTTCCGGGCAGCGCTGGCCCGGGGACCCCAAGTGTAGCGACGCTTGGGGGCCGAACATAGGCACGATCCCGGAATTTTCACACTGAGCGCGGAATTTTCCGGGCACCTTGATTTACAGCTGGTGGGTCTCCAGCCCCAGCGTGCTAGCGGAGCCTGCAACGATAGCTCGGTGATAGGCGTGGGATTGCGGCAGATGGTGCTCGGCAAAAAAGCACGCCGTGGCGATCTTGCCACGATAGAAATCGGTTTCCTGGCTGCCCGCATCCAGCTGTTGTTTGGCGATAAGCGCGGATTTAGCGAGTTGGTAGCCGCCCAATACCGTACCCCAGAGCTTCAAGTATGGCACCGCCCCCGAAATGGCAGCGCGCACATCGGAACCGTAAGTCGCCAGCACCCAGTCCGTGCTGGCGGCCAAAGCCGTCACACCTTCGCCCAGGGCACCGCGAATTGACGCGATGGCGGGATGATCTACCCGGCCCAGTTGCGCATCCAGGGTGCGCATTTCCGCGATGAGTGTCTTCGCCGTCATGCCCTTTTCCGCCGCCACCTTCCGGCCCATGAGATCGTTGGCTTGAATGCCCGTCGTGCCCTCGTAGATGGGGGTTATGCGCGCATCGCGAAAGTGCTGGGCGGCACCGGTTTCTTCGATAAAGCCCATGCCACCATGCACTTGCACGCCCAAGGAGGTCACCTCGATGGAATGCTCCGTGGACCATCCTTTGACGATGGGCGTCACGAAATCCACCAGCGATTGATGCTTGAGACGTTCGTTGTGATCCGGGTGGCGGTGGGAAATGTCCAGCGAAGACGAAGCCAGGACGGCGATGGCCCGCATCGCCTGCGTCTGCGCGCGCATGCTCATCAGCATGCGGCGCACGTCTGGATGCCGCACGATGGCCACTCGGTCTTCTCCCCGAACGGCGATATCCTTGCCTTGCACACGCTCCTTGGCGAACGCCAGCGCGCGCTGGTAGGCGCGCTCCGAAAGACCAATGCCTTCTATCCCCACTTCCAGGCGCGCGCCGTTCATCATGGTGAACATGTATTCGAGGCCGCGATTTTCCTCGCCGAAGAGGTAACCGATCGCGCCTTCCTTGTCGCCATAGGCCAGCACTGCCGTGGGGCTCCCATGGATCCCCAGCTTGTGTTCGATCGACACGCACTTCACGTCGTTGCGCGCACCCAACCCGCCACCGGCATTGACCAGCACCTTGGGCACGATGAACATGGAAATGCCCTTCACCCCCTCCGGTGCGTTAGGCGTGCGGGCCAGCACCAGATGAATGATGTTGTCCGTCCAATCATGTTCGCCGTAGGTGATGAAAATCTTGGTCCCGTGCAGCCGGTAGTGATCTCCGTCTGGCACCGCGCGCGTGCGCACCGCAGCTAGGTCCGAACCCGCCTGGGGTTCGGTCAGATTCATCGTCCCCATCCACTCCCCGCTCACGAGCTTGGACAGGTAAGTACGCTGCTGCTCCGGAGAGCCGTGCTTGCTGAGCGCGCTCACGCTGCCATTGGTGAGCATGGGGCCCAGGCAGAACGCCATGTTGGCACCGTTCCAGATTTCGGAAACGGCGTGGGACAGGATATGGGGCAATCCCTGCCCGCCATGAGCCGGATCTCCCGGCAACGCCGGCCAGCCACCTTCACGGTAACGGCGGTAGGCATCCTTGAAACCTGGCGGCGTGGTGACTACGCCATCGTTCCACTTGCAGCCCACCGTATCGCCCACCCCATTGAGCGGGCTCAACACCCCGGTGGCGAACTTCCCAGCTTCCTCCAACACCGCATCGATGAGGTCGCCGTTGACTTCCTCGCATCCGGGCAAGGAGGTGATTTGGCCAAGGCCGCACAGTTCCTTGATGACGAACTGCATGTCTCTAACGGGGGCGATGTATTCGGCCATGCGCAATCTCCAGTAAAAGGTTAGGCTAGCGCGGCCGTGAGCTGGGGCACCGCCTGAAATAGATCGGCCACCAAACCATAGTCGGCGATTTGAAAGATCGGCGCCTCGGCGTCTTTGTTGATAGCCACTATCACCTTGCTGTCCTTCATCCCCGCCAGATGCTGGATGGCGCCAGAGATTCCCACCGCCACGTAAAGCTCTGGGGCCACCACTTTACCGGTCTGCCCTACCTGGTAGTCGTTGGGCACGAAGCCCGCATCCACGGCGGCCCGCGATGCGCCCACCGCCGCCCCCAGCTTGTCCGCCAGGGCTTCCAGCAGCTTGAAGTTTTCGCCATTGCCCATCCCCCGGCCACCCGAAACGATAATGCGGGCAGCGGTCAGTTCGGGACGCTCGGACTTGGTGAGTTCCTGGCTGGTGAATGCCGACAATCCGCTGTCCGCGCCCGCCGCGGTAGCTTCCAACACGGCGCTGCCACCCTCGGCCGGCGCGGCGTCGAACCCCGTCATGCGCACGCTCACGACGCGGATCGCATCGCTCGATTGCACCGTCGCCAGCGCATTCCCCGCGTAGATGGGACGCACGAATGTATCGGCGGATACCACCGCGACGATGTCGGAAATCTGCGCCACGTCGAGCAACGCCGCCACGCGCGGCAGGAAATTCTTGCCGAAGGTCGTGGCAGGCGCCATCACATGAGTGTATTTCGGAGCCAATTTGACGACCAGGTTCGCCATGTTCTCCGCCAGGCTGTGAGCATACGGCGCGGCATCGGCCACGAGCACCTTCGCCACACCGGCGATCTTGGCGGCCGCGCTGGCGGCACCACTACACTGGTGCCCAGCCACCAGAATATTCACCTCGCCACCCACCTTCGCGGCGGCCGCCACGGTATTCAAGGTGCTGGGTTTTATTCCAGCATTGTCGTGTTCTGCGATTACGAGCACCGCCATGTCAGATCACCTTCGCTTCGTTCTTGAGTTTGCTGACGAGTTCCTCGACGGACTTGACCAGCACGCCAGCGCCGCGCTTGGCGGGCTCTTCCACCTTCAATGTCCGCAGGCGCGGTGTCATATCCACACCCAAGTCCTCGGGTTTCACCACATCCATCGTCTTCTTCTTGGCCTTCATGATGTTGGGCAGCGTGACATAACGCGGTTCGTTCAAGCGCAGATCGGTGGTCACGATGGCGGGGAGTTTTATGGAAATCGTCTCCAAGCCACCGTCCACCTCTCGCGTCACTTGCGCGTTCTCGCCCGCCACCTTCACCTTGGAGGCGAAGGTGGCTTGCGACCATCCCAATAGGGCCGCGAGCATCTGGCCCGTTTGGTTGAAGTCGTCATCGATGGCTTGCTTGCCCAGGATGATGAGTTTCGGATTCTCCTTCAGGGCTAGGGCTTTCAGCACTTTCGCCACGCCCAAGGGCTGGGTCTCCAGCGCCGTCTCCACCAGAATGGCGCGGTCCGCGCCCAGAGCAAGCGCGGTGCGCAGCGTTTCTTGGCATTGGGCGGGGCCCACGGAAATGGCCACGATCTCGGTGGCAACGCCCGCTTCCTTCAAGCGCACCGCCTCTTCCACGGCGATTTCGTCGAAGGGATTCATGGACATCTTCACATTGTCGGTTTCCACGCCTGAGCCATCGGCCTTGACGCGAACCTTCACGTTGTAGTCGACCACACGCTTAATGGGAACGAGGACTTTCATAACTCACGAGGGAAAGGACGAAGGGGCGAAGTTTACCGCAGCGCAGCGTACGTTCTACGCCTGCTTCGCCATATCGCGCAGCACGTTTTTCTGAATTTTCCCCGTGGAGGTTTTCGGCAAGGGCCCGAACACCACCGCCTTGGGCGCCTTGTAGTGCGCCAGATGCTGCCGGCAAAAAGCGATGATGTCTTGCGCGCTCGCGGCGGATTCGCTTTTCAAGGTGACGAAGGCGCAAGGCGTCTCGCCCCATTTCTCATCGGGCTTGGCCACCACGGCGGCCTCCAGCACGGCGGGGTGGCAGTAGAGCACTTCCTCCACTTCCAAGGTGGAGATATTCTCGCCGCCGGAGATGATGATGTCCTTCGAGCGGTCGCGGATCTTCAGGTAACCATCGGGATAGACCACCGCCAAGTCTCCGGTGTGATACCAGCCTCCGGCGAAGGCTTCCTCGGTGGCTTTCGCGTTCTTCAAATAACCCTTCATGGTGATGTTACCGCGAAAGAAGATCTCACCCATGGTCTGCCCGTCTTTTGGCACCGGCAGCAAGGTCCGCGGATCGAGCACCGCCATGTCTTCCTGCAAAGCGTAGGTCACGCCTTGGCGGGAATTCTTCTCCGCGCGTGCCTCGATGTTCAGATCCTCCCACTCGGGGTGTTTCGCGCACACCGCTGCTGGGCCGTAGACCTCGGTCAGCCCGTACACGTGAGTCAGATCGAAGCCCATGCGCTCCATGCCCTCGATCACCGGCCGCGGAGGCGCCGCACCGGCGATCATGCCGTGGACCTTGTGCTCGATACCGGCGCGCATCGCGGCGGGCGCATTGACCAGCATCGCGTGCACCACCGGCGCGCCGCAATAGTGAGTGACGCGATGCGTTCGCATGAGATCGAATATTGGCTTCGCTTCGACCTTGCGCAGACACACGTTCACGCCCGCCTGCAACGCCACGGTCCAAGGGAAACACCAGCCGTTGCAGTGGAACATGGGCAAGGTCCACAGATACACGGGGAAGTGCGGCATGGCCCACTGCACCGCATTGCTCACGGCGTTGAGATAAGCGCCACGGTGATGCAGCACCACGCCCTTGGGATTACCCGTGGTGCCCGAGGTGTAATTGAGCGCGATGGCGTTCCACTCGTCGGGCGGCAATTGCCAGGAAAATTCCGGGTCTCCAGATGCCACGAATTGCTCGTACTCCATGGCCCCCACAGATTCACCGCCCTGGGCCAAGGGATCATCCACCTCTATCAACAAGGGCTTGGTGCGCATCCGGCTCAAGGCCTGGCTTACGACAACGGAGAATTCCCGGTCTGCGATCAACACCTTGGCCTCGCCGTGCTCCAGCATGAAAGCGATGGACGCCGCGTCCAGGCGTGTGTTCAGCGCATTCAATACCGCGCCCAGCATGGGCACCGCGAAATGCGCTTCGTACGCCGCGGGAATATTGGGCGCCATCACCGCAACCGTATCGCCTGCCCTCACGCCGTGCCTGTCCAAGGCACTGGCCAATGCACGGCAGCGGCTGTAAATCTCGCCCCAATCGCGGCGCACGCTCCCATGCACGAGGCCTAGCCGGTGCGGATAGACCGCGGCCGTTCGCCGCAAAAAAGAGAGCGGGGAGAGCGGTATATAGTTTCCCGGATTTTTATCCAGTCCGATATCGTAGGCGGATGTCATATTCGCGTTTGTGGGTTTTGGAGCGTCGGCTTGCTTCTTGCTGCCGGGGGCGGGCACCACGCCGGGGTGCTTCATCCCAAGATTAATTCAATGCCACGCGCTAATCCATCCGTTTCCCTGTCCGCCACGCCGAGCGCCGTGGTGATCGCCATAGAAATGCCCGGATTCGCGAAGAGCCCAGTGCCCGAGCAACTTAAGGCGCGCGAAAATCTTCACCAGCGGCTCGCGCAAGCTCTTCTCCCCATCCCCCATCAGGACCGCATCGTACTCGACACAGGTAATGTGGTGGCCATCGCCTTGTTCGGCTCCGTGCGGGCCGCCATGGCGGTGGCCTCGATGCTCCGGGCCCCATCCCGCGAGGGCAACTCCCGCTTCGCGCTCCGGATAGTGCTCACCATAGGCCCCGCGCAGGCTTTTAGCCGTGATAACGGCGAGGTTCAAGTGGCCGGCGACGCCCTGGACGTGGCGGAGCGTATTCTGGCGCTCCCTTCCGAAGAGCAAGTCTTGGCGAACCGTGCCTTCTCCAGCGCCCTGGGCGAGGAAGTACCCGGCTGCGACGCGGCATTGAAATCCCTGGGAACCTTTACCGACGACCAGGTACGCGAGCACGAACTCTTCAGCCTTGAACCGGCCCATCCAAGCTTGGCTGCGACCGGGCAGACCACACCTGGACGCGGAGAGTGGGCCTTGCCGCGAGCAGCCATGGCCGGCGCGGGGATCGCACTCCTGGCCGTCCTGGCCTTCCTAACCGTGAGGTCCCTTCAAGCGCCCCCCAGCAAGCCGGACATGGCAGCCGAGGCAAGTACAACACCCAAGCAAACCCTGGCCGCACAGGCGGCCCACCAGCAAGAACCCGCCCTGCCTAGCCTTCCTCCCCCGCCGGCCACAGCCAAGATAGAGGATGAAGCGCCAAGCCAGGTGGTGGCGGCAGCCAACTCCCTACCGATCACGGTGGCGCCACCCGGCACGGTCGCACTACCAGGGTTAGCGGTGAACGAGATAAGCATCGAATCCGAAGAATCGCTCCCCGAGAGCGACGGAGAGCGCGGCAATTTGGTCCTCGCCATCGCCCCGTGGGGCGAGGTACTCATCGATGGCAAGTCCGCCGGCATCAGCCCTCCGTTGAGGGAAATCAAGCTATCCCCCGGCTCCCATTACGTGGAAGTCCGCAACGGCGGCTTCGCCCCCTTGCTCAAACGTATCGACATTCAGGCCAAGGAAACCCTAAAGATCAGGCACCGGTTTGCCGATGCACGGTGATGCCTATGACCTTGCTCACGCAGTTGCTCGCCTATGCTCTCGCCATGGCGCTCCTAACAGGCTGCCAAAGCCCGGTGGTGCGAGACAATTCGCTGCTCTACCGTACGGGGGAAGTCCTCCTCGGGGAGGGCATTCGCCAGTTCGAGGACGCCAACTACCGCGCCGCCTCGGGCGCTATTCAGCGCGCGCTACAGTCGGGCCTGACGCGCACGTCCGAGGTAACGGCACACAAGTATCTCGCCTTCATCTACTGCATCAATGGGCGCAAGGCGCAATGCAGGGATGAATTCCTGGCAACGGTCAAGCTCGATCCCAAATTCGATTTGAAGCCCGAAGAGGCAGGACATCCCATGTGGGGACCGGTCTTCCGGGAAGTGAAGACCGATGCCAATCGCGGCTGAGGCAAGCAGCGCCAGCCAGCAAACGATTCCCGGCGATATCCCCCGGCGCTTGGGACGTTACGAGGTCCTCTCGGAGCTGGGCCGCGGCGCCATGGGAGTGGTCTACAAGGCTCGCGATCCCGTGCTCGACCGCATGGTCGCCATCAAGACCATCAGTCTGGAACTGCCCAAATCCGAGCGCGCGGAATACGAGGCCCGCTTTTATCAAGAAGCGCGCGCGGCGGGCCGCCTGAACCACCCCAACATCGTCACCATTTACGACATCGGTCGTACCGAGCGGCTGGCCTACATGGCCATGGGGTTCCTCGAAGGCGAGGAATTGCGCGCCCTGCTCACGCCAGGATCTCCCCTCGCGGTAGGCAAGGCGATCGATATCGCGGTCCAGGCGGCCACCGGCCTCGCCTCCGCCCACGAGAACCGCGTCATTCATCGCGATATCAAGCCCAGCAACCTCATGGTGGTACGCGACGCGCTGGTGAAGATCATGGACTTCGGCATCGCGCGCTTGCACGAGAGCGAGGTCAAGACCATGACCGGCCTCATCATGGGTTCGCCCAAGTACATGTCGCCCGAACAGGTAACGGGCGGGTGCCCGGACCAGCGCTCCGACGTGTTTTCGTTGGGCGTGGTGCTCTATGAAATTCTGGCGGGGACTTCGCCCTTCACGGGCGATAGCATTCACGCCATCATGTACCAGATCATCCATTTCGCACCGCCACTACCCAGCCAGATCAACCGGAAAGTGCCCGAAATGCTGGACTTGATCGTGGCGAAGGCCCTGGCGAAGAAGCTCGATGAACGCTACGCCAACGCCACGGAAATGGCGCATGACCTAAGGCTATGCCGGGATTTGTTGCCGCACGCGCCAGCAGAGGGAGAACGCACACAACCCAGCACTCCTTTGAACGCGAGCGTGCGCACCGGCGGCACCGTCCCCTTGAACCTCAATATCCCCGAGAATCGGGACGATGTGGAAGAGCCCGCACCCCAGCGCAAATCCTACGGCGTATCCAAGGCCTTCGACTCCGCGGAGGCTACGCAGCGCCTAGCCGTGTTCACTGGTAAGACACCGGCGACGGCCGCCGCCAAAAAGCCCTCCTCACCGGCCATGCCGTCGCGCAACACGCTAGCCCAACCACGCCGTCGCTTGGCCAAATCACAGTGGTTCTGGCTCGCGGCGATATTTGTCTGGGCAGGTGGCCTGCTCACGTTGTTCTTGTCGCGCTAAGGGCCCGCTACCGAAAACGCGACACGGCGTCGTCCACGCGATCCACGGCGATGATCTCGATGCCAGCCACCGATCCCTTCGGGCGGTTTGCCTTCGGCACGATGGCCTGCGTGAATCCTAGCTTCGCCGCTTCCTTCAGACGCTCCTGCCCGCGCTGCACCGGGCGCACTTCGCCCGCTAACCCGACCTCGCCGAACACCACGAGCTTTTGCGGCAACGGCTTATTCTTGAAGGAAGACACCATGGCCAGCACCACCGCGAGATCCGCCGCCGGCTCATCGATGCGCACCCCCCCCACGGCATTGACGAAGACATCCTGGTCGAAATAGGCTAGGCCTGCGTGCCGGTGCAGCACCGCCAGCAACATCGCCAAGCGGTTTTGCTCCAACCCCACCGAGAGCCGGCGCGGGTTGGGCGTGTGGGCTTCGGCTACCAGCGCCTGGATCTCCACCAGCATCGGGCGCGTGCCTTCCTGGGTAACCAGCACACAGGAGCCCGCGACCTCGGATTCGTGATGGGACAAGAACAGCGCGGAAGGGTTGGACACGCCGCGCAATCCCTTGTCCGTCATCGCGAACACGCCCAACTCGTTGGCCGCGCCAAAACGGTTCTTGATGGCGCGGATCATCCGAAAACTCGAGTGCGTATCGCCCTCGAAGTAAAGCACCGAATCCACGATATGCTCCAGCACTCGCGGTCCCGCGATCGCGCCCTCCTTGGTCACGTGCCCCACCAGCAGAATCGTCGTGCCCTCCGTCTTGGCGAAGCGCGTCAACTGCGCGGCGCATTCGCGCACCTGCGCCACGCTGCCTGGCGCCGATTGCAAGCCTTCCGAGTACACCGTTTGTATGGAATCGATCACCGCCACGGACGGCCGGTGGCTTTTGAGGGTGGAGATGATTCTTTCCAATTGGATCTCCGCCAGCACCGGCATGGTGCCCGCATCCAATCCCAGCCGTTTCGAGCGCAGCGCGATCTGCGCGGCGGACTCCTCCCCGCTCACGTAGAGCACCGGCGTCACCTTCGCCAGGAGTGCCAGCGCTTGCAAGAGCAACGTGGATTTTCCAATGCCTGGATCGCCACCAATCAATGCGACGGCACCTCGCACCAAGCCACCGCCCAGCACGCGGTCCAATTCCTCGATTCCCGTGGACAAACGCGGTTCTTCCTTGGCACTCACATCTCCCAGCAATTGCACGCTGCTAGGTTGTGACAAGTGCATGAAGCGCGTGGAGGGTTTCTCCGCGAGGCCCTCGGCCAGGGAATTCCACGCCGAGCAATGCGGGCATTGACCTTGCCATTTCGCGGATTGCCCGCCGCACTCCGTGCAAATGTATACGGTTTTGATTTTGTTCACCGGCAAGGCCCGCTAATCCACTTCGGCAATTGGCACCCGGGGTGCGAGAGCGCAGAGCAGTTCATAGCTCACCGTTCCCGCATGGGTTGCCACTTCGTCCACCGGCAAGCCCTCTCCCCATAACACCACCTTGGATCCGACATTTGCCGCAAGCAGATAAGTCAAGTCCACCATGAGCATATCCATGGACACAAGGCCCACCGTCGAGGTGCGCCGCCCATCCACCAGCACCGGCGTGCCGCTGGGGCAATGCCTGGGATATCCATCGGCGTATCCGCAGGCCACCACACCGATTCGCATCGGACGATCCGCGCGAAACGTGGCGCCATATCCCACCGCATCGCCCGGTTCCAGGTCTTGCACGGCGATGATCTCGCTCGCCAGCGTCATCGCCGGCTTCAAGTCCAGGGCTTGCGCGCTTTGATCCGCGAAGGGTGAACTCCCGTACAGCATTATGCCGGGGCGCACCCAATCGCCATGAGCTTGCGGGTAACGCAATATCGTGGCGGAATTCGCCATGGAGCGGGCGAGTTGTACGCCCTCGCAACATCGCTCGAATACCGCAAGCTGTTCGCCGATGCCGCGCTCGTCATCCGCGCAGGCGAAATGCGTCATGAGCGTGACGCCGCTCACACTTGCGCACCGGCGCGCCCGCTCCAAGGCATCGCGCCACTCTTGTTTCGGAAAACCAAGGCGGTTCATGCCGCTGTTGAGCTTGAGCAAGATGTCGATGGGCGCCGGGAGCCGGGCGCCCTCCAACATCTCCATCTGTCCCGCGCGGTGCACCACCGCGGCCAGGCGGTAGCGGGAAAGCTCCGCCAGTTCCGTGGCGCGGAAAAAACCCTCCAGCAAAACGATGCGGTCGGCGAAACCGGCTTCGCGCAAACGCACGGCGTCGGACAAGTCAAGCATGGCGAACCCATCGGCGCCGCGCAAGGCGGCGGCCGCCCTGAGCAAGCCATGGCCGTAAGCATTGGCCTTGATCACGGCCAGCACCTTGGATTTAGCCGCGTGGCGTTTGGCCACCATGAGGTTGTGCGCCAATGCGGCGCTTGAAATACTGGCTTGTATGGGACGCGAGGGGGCCATGGGAAAGAAATTACGCTTGGTACCGCGGTGAAGTCAAAAGTGTGCCCATGCTAACGCCATGAAGCAACGATGACACCCGGCGCATTTCGCCGTCATCGCGACATGGTATAAAACCCCGGCGGTTCGTAGGCCTTCCCCATTCTTCCTGCTTCAATCAATCCAAATTAAACATGCAGCTTGGCTTCTACATCATTCTGGCGGCGCAGTTTTTTTCCGCCTTGGCGGATAACGCCCTTCTATTCGCGGCCATCGCCTTGCTGGCCGAGATCCACGCGCCAGATTGGCAAACGCCCGTGCTGCACATGTACTTCGTGTTCTCCTACATCGTACTGGCACCCTTCGTGGGGCCCTTCGCCGATGCCTTGCCGAAGGGGAAGGTGATGTTCATCAGCAACGGCGTCAAGCTGGCCGGATGTCTCGCCATGCTGGCGGGGCCTGCATCCTTTGTATGCCTATGGCGTCGTGGGTATCGGGGCCGCCATGTACTCGCCGGCCAAGTACGGAATCCTCACCGAGTACCTACCCGCCAGCAAGTTAGTGCTGGCCAATGTCTGGATGGAAGGGCTCACGGTGGCCGCCATCATCTTGGGCGCCATCGCGGGCGGCTACATGGTGACTCCCGCCTTCTCCTCCGCCCTGGGCTTCGCGCCTGGCATGTTGTGGCTGGATAGCGCACCGAAGATCGCGGTCGCCTTTATCGTCTTGCTCTATGCCGCCGCCGGCCTCATCAATATCTACATCCCTCGAGTGGCGCTCGATCACAAACTCCTGCGCAAGACCATCACCTACATCCTGCGCGATTACTGGACATGCTTCTGGCAATTGTGGCGCGACCCCCTCGACCAGATGTCGCTGGCGGTAACCATGATTTTTTGGGGCTAGGGGGCCACGCTGAGACTGATTGTGCTGAATTGGTCCGAAACCATCCTGGGCCTGGATCCGGCACGCGCCGCGCAGCTCACCGCCGTGGTCGCCGTGGGCATCGCGGCGGGCGCCGCCGTCGCGGCGAAAACAGTTCAGATCGATAAGACGGAGAAGATCTTGCCTGTAGGCGTCAGCGTGGGTATCACCGTGATGTTGATGGTATTCGCCCGCGAGTGGTGGACGCTCGCCATCGGTCTTTTCATCATCGGCGGCATCGGAGGGTTCTTCGTCGTGCCCATGAATGCCCTGCTGCAACACCGCGGCCACCTCATCATGGGCGCGGGCCACTCCATCGCCGTGCAGAATTTCAACGACCATCTGGCCATCCTCGCCATGCAAGGCATGTACGCCGACATGCTCAAATTGAACATACCGCTGGAAGTCATCGTGGTTTTCTTTGGCCTCATGCTGGCCGCTGTCATGCACTATCTTTGGCGAAGGCATGGGGCCAAGCCGTCCAGGCTGAGCGCCTCAGACGCCTGAGCCAAGGGCATCCGAGATTTTGGAGCGAGCCCCAGGTGCGGCACATGCTGGATGCCTGGGGAAGGAGCAGTGGCGCGCCCGCCGCTCGCAATCACCCCCCGCCACGCAGCAACTTCCCAGGCAACGCCCCGGTCGCTTTGTCATTTTCAATGACGACTTGTCCCGAGACGATGGTCGCGGCATAACCCTTTGCCGTTTGCATTAGGCGGCGGCCGCCGGCGGGCAGGTCGTTCACGATGTACGGGGGAGAAAGCGAGAGATTGGCGTGGTCGATCACGTTGATGTCAGCCTTCATGCCGGGGGCGATCAAGCCGCGGTCCGTGAGGCCTATCAATTGCGCCGGCGCCCTGGTGTAGCGTTGCACGGCCAATTCTAGCGGCAGGCGTTCGCCGCGTGTTCGGTCTCGCGTCCAATGCGTCAGCAGATAGGTGGGAAAGCCGCCGTCGCAGATGGTGCCGCAATGCGCACCGCCATCGCCCAGACCCACCACGGTGTGGGGATGGCGCAGCATGGTAAAGGTGGAGTCGTAATTGAAGTCCGTGTAGTTGGCGGCGGGTGCGAACAATAGGGCTTGGCCTTCGCGTTCCAGTAGCAGGTCGTACATCAACGCCATGGGATCTTGGCCGGTGCGCGCCGCCACTCCGGCAACGCTCGCCTCGGGGGGCGGTTCATATTCCGGAGGATCGCCCAAGGGGAACACGCGATCGAGGCTGCCAAGGATATTGGCGACGAAAGCGGGAATGCGCCCGGGCAAGCTATCGAAGGGCTCGGCGAGAATGCGTTCGCGTAGCGTTGGGTCGCGCATACGCGCGACACGCTGCGCCAATGGCAAATGCGCGATTTCCACGTAGCTAGTTTTGGTCATGAAAGGATGTAGCGTCCCTTGCAGGCCCAGCACAAGTCCCACGGCGCGCGGCGCTACTTGGCCCTGTATCTGAAGTCCATCGGCTTGGGCCCGATCGATCAGCGCCAAGAGATGCCGCCATTGTTGCGGGAATTCGGCTCGCTGCACCAAGGTAAAGGAAAGCGGGCGTCCGCTCGCTTTCACGCATTCACGCAAGAGCGTGAACTCCTCGTCAATGTTTTCAAAGTCGGAAAGAAGTTGTAGAACGCCTCGCCCGGCACGGCGCACGCCTTGCGAAATGGCCAAGAGTTCCTTGCCCGCGGCGCTGTAGTTCGGAACGTAATCGCCGCGCACGGTTTTATGCAAGATGGTTCGCGAAGTCGTGAAGCCCATGGCGCCCGCCTTGATGGCCTGCTCCGTGAGATCGGCCATGCGCTGCATGTCCTCCGCCGTGGCGGGTTCGCGCTTGGCACCGCGCTCGCCCATCACGTAGTAACGCAACGCGGCGTGGGGCAACTGCGCGCCAAGGTCCATGATGCGCGGTTTGCCTTCCAGCGCATCGAGATACTCTGGAAAACTTTCCCAGGCCCAATCCACGCCTTCGGCGAGCACGCTACCTGGGATATCTTCCACGCCTTCCATCAACTCTATGAGAAATTCTTTCTGGCTGGCTTTCATCGGAGCGAAACCAACCCCGCAATTTCCCATGACGGCGGTGGTCACGCCATGCCAGCAACTCGGTGTGAGCATGGGATCCCAGGTCGCCTGGCCGTCGTAATGGGTGTGTACATCGACGAAGCCCGGCGTCACCAGAAGGCCATCGGCGTTCAGCGTGCGGCGCGCGGCGCCCCCGGCTTTCCCCACCTCCACGATGCGGCCGTCCGCGATGGCGACGTCACCGGTGAAAACCGGCTTACCGGATCCGTCGGCAACGGTTCCTCCACGAATCAATATGTCGTACATGAGATGCGCATGAAATGTCGCTGGTGCTCACCTTATAGCACATTGGGAATCTCACGGCGGGCTGTTGAAACACTTCTCGGAGAAATGGTCTATGATGGCTCAAGCCATTTTTATCGCTGGAACCGCAATTCGATTGGGCCGGGCACGCGAAGAAAGGTGGTTCGCGCGTGGAGACCGCGCGTCTGTGTTCGTCCGCGAGAAGGCCAGGAGCGGCGAATTCGTTGCCGGAAACTAAATGGAGGAAGACATGGCTAGTGCAACTCCCAACTTCGATGCCGTTGTAATCGGCGCGGGATTTTCTGGCATGTACATGCTGAAATCCCTGCGCGACAAATTAGGCCTGAATGTGCGTGTTTTCTAGGCCGGCGACACCGTTGGCGGTACCTGGTATTGGAACCGCTACCACGGCGCCCGCTGCGATTCCGATGCCTATATCTACTGCTTCACGTTCGGCAAGCAGATGCTGCAGGAGTGGGAATGGACGGAACGCTATCCCGAACAGCCCGAAATCCTGCGTTACCTGGAATATGTCGCCAAGCGCCACGATCTGAAGCGCAACATGCAGTTCGGCACCCGCGTGACCGGTGCCGAATACGACGAGAACAACAATCTGTGGAGAGTGCACACCGACAAGGGCGACAATGTCACGGCCCGTTTCCTCATAGCGGCGGTGGGTAGCCTATCCACCACCAACATGCCGCAGTTCAAGGGACTGGAGAATTACAAGGGCAAGTGGTACCACACCAGCCGCTTTCCGCACGAGGGCGTCGATTTCACCGGAAAACGCGTGGGCGTGGTCGGCACCGGAGCCACCGCGGCACAGGCCATCCCGGAAATCGCGCAGCAAGCCAAGCACCTCACCGTGTTTCAGCGCACAGCCAACTACTGTGTGCCAGCGCGCAACGGCAAGGTCGATCCCGAACTGGTGAAGGCTCGCAAGGCCGATTATGACGGCATCGTCAAGCGCACACGCGAGTCGTTCTTCGGCCAGGAGCATTACTTCATCCCGAAGTCGGCGCTGGAAGCCACGCCCGAGGAACGAGAACGCGAGTTCGACAAGCGCTGGGACGCGGGCGGCTTCGCCTTTTGGCTCGCCAACTACCAGGACATGTTCTTTAGCAAGGAAGCCAACGAACTATGCGCTGACTACATCCGGCGCAAAATCTTCAAGACCGTGAAGGAAGCGGCCATCGCCAAGAAGCTCATCCCCAAGGGCCACTACTACGGCACCAAGCGCCAACCCCTGGACACGAACTATTACGAGACGTTCAACAGGGACAACGTGCTGCTGGTCGATGCCACCATCGACGGCCCCATCGAGGAGATCACGGAGAATGGCATCCGAGCCGGGGGCAAGGAATACGAGCTTGAAATCATCGTCTTCGCCACTGGATTCGACGCCATGACCGGTCCGCTGAAGGCGCTTAATCTCAAAGGCCGCGGTGGCCGCACGCTGGACAAGGAATGGGCGGACGGCCCCCATAGCTACCTTGGCATCTCGGTCGCTGGTTTCCCTAATCTGTTCACCCTCACCGGCCCGCAAAGTCCGTCGGTGTTGACAAACATGCCGGTGGCGATCGAGCAGCACGTGGAGTGGGTTGCCGATTGCATCGACCACCTGAACAAGAATGAAAAGACCACCATAGAGGCCACTCCCGAGGCTCAGAACCAGTGGGTCGCGCATGTCAACGAGATCGTCAACATGACCCTGATGGTCAGCGCCAACTCGTGGTACATGAGCGCCAATATCCCCGGCAAGCCGCGCGCGTTCTTGCCGTATTTGGGACCCGAAGGGGTGGGCGGCTACCGCAAGAAGTGCGACGAAGTAGCGGCCAAGGGATATGAAGGATTCGCGCTCGCGTGACTTGGGGAAGCGGGAGGAGGTGGCAAGGAGTAGGGAGGAGTAAGAACCTTAGGCCCAAGTCCCTAGTCCCGCGCAAATAGCATCCATGAACGGAGGAGACATCATGATCGAAAACAGTTACTACTCGCAGGAAGTGCACGGCCCTTACGAGATGCACGACATCGGCGACCTGGCCCTTGAAGAAGGCGGCACCATCAGAGGCTGCAAACTCGCGTACGCGACGTTCGGGACCCTCAATGCCGCCAAGGACAACGCCATTCTCATTCCCACTTGGTACTCAGGCACCAACAAACTCCTGGAACAGGCGTATACCGGCAAGGGCCGCGCGCTCGATCCGGACAAATACTTTCTCATCATCGTCAACCAGATCGGCAACGGTCTCTCGACCTCGCCTCACAACACGCCGGCACCGGGCGGCATGGGGAATTTTCCCCGCGTGCGCATCGGTGACGACGTGCGGGCGCAGCACAAGTTCATCACGGAGAAGTTCGACTTGACGAGCCTCGCGCTGGTGGTGGGCGGCTCCATGGGCGCGCAGCAGACCTACGAATGGGCCGTACGCTACCCTGACATGGTCAAGCGCGCCGCGCCCATCGCCGGCACGGCGAAGAACACGACCCATGATTTTTTATTCACCGAAACGCTGGTGGATGCGATCACCTCGGACCCCGGCTTCAATAAGGTGTTCTACAAGTCCTAGGCCGAGGTACGCGAGGGCCTGCTGCGCCACGCCAAGATGTGGGCGGTGACGGGTTTGGAGCACGGAGTTCTTTCAGCAGAGCCGGCACAAGGCCCTGGGGTTTTCGTCCTTGGACGATTTCATCATCAACTTCATGAACGGTTATTTCAGCGTGATGGACCCCAACGATCTCCTCTGCATGGCTTGGAAATGGCAGCGCGGGGACGTCAGCCGCCACACCGGTGGCGACTTGAGAGCCGCGTTGAGCCGCATCAAAGCCAAGACCTTTGTCATGCCCATGACTTCTGATATGTTCTTCCCGCCGGCCGATTGCCAGGCCGAGTGGCGGCTCATTCCCGATGCCGAGTTCAGGCCCATCGATACCATCGACGGCCATCTGGCGCTGTTCGGCGCCGACCAGAGCGCACTCGCTCAGATCGATAAACACCTGAAAGAGTTGCTCGCGGCAAAGGTGTAATGGCTGGGGCGCCGCATAGACGCGCGGCGCCCTTTCCGCGATTCGGTTTCATGCAGGCAAGAGGTAGGTGAAACGGATTTTCGTCTCATGCTTTCCTTCGCGTTGCGTTGGACATTTTTGCCGCGAGACACCGGACAGTCTGCTCACCGGTGCCCGTATATCTCCTTGTTCACCACGTTCGCCATCTCAGGCTTCCCATCGAGCACGGACAATACGTTGCTTACCAGGGAAACCGCCATGCGGTCCAAGGACTCGCGGGTTACTCCCGCCATGTGCGGCGCCAGCACCACGTTCGGTAGTTGCAGCAAGGGATTATTCGCGTCCGGAGGTTCGCGCTCCAGCACGTCGAGACCGGCGGCTTTGATGACGCCCGTGGTGAGTGCCGTGTGCAGCGAGGGCTCGTGAATGATGCCGCCGCGCGCGGTGTTCACGATAAAGGCGCCAGGCTTCATGCGCGCGAGTTGCGCTTCGGCGATAATGCCGTTGGTTTCCTTCGTTTTCGGGCAATTTATGGAAACGAAATCCGCCTTGGCGAGCGCGTCATCCAGGGCGGTTTCAGGATGGCATCCGGCGGCGCGAATCTTGGCGGCATCCACGTAAGGATCGTAGGCACAGACAGTCATGCCAAGGGCGAGGCACATCTTGGCCAAGCGGCTGCCGATCTTGCCGAAGCCGACGATCAACACCGTTTTCTCGAATAGATCCACCGGCAGGCCCTGCGCCATGCGCTGGTTCCAGCGATTCTCGCGGACCATGGCATCGAAGGCCGTGCCACGCTTGGCAAGCTCCAGCATGAGGTAGAGCGATTGCTCGGCCACCGAGGGCGAGTTGGCGACGCCAGTAATCATGAGCGGCACGTGCGCCTTCGTGAGCGCGGGCACATCCACCATGTCGTAGCCGACACCATGGCGTGCAACGACCTGCACGCCGGGCCCGGCTTTGATTTCGGCCTCTCCAAAAGGAGTGAGGCTCAAGCCCACGCCCTGCGCTCCAGCCAATAGGCGGTGAAATTCCGCGGTGGCAATGTTCACATCGAAAGGAATAGCCTCGATATCCTCGCGCGCTTGCACCACTTTCCAACCCGCTTGCGCCATCGCGGCGGGCAACAACACTTTTCTTTTGGCCATGACTGACTCCTCCCTTGAACTCCGATGATTTTACATCGCTGGGCGGTGGTAATCTGCCTTGAAAGAATCAACATGGGGAGACCTCCGTGACACGAATCGCATTAGCGGCGATCCTTTGCGTGCTATTCGGATTCATCCGTACGAGCCATGCCATCGGCCCCGATCCGTCGGATACATAGCGCACGGCGCACAGCACGCACTTCATCATCCACTTCGAGGAAGGGCACCGGCCCTACGCGCGGAAGGTGCTCGGCATCGCCGAGAAAGTCCATGGCCCGGTCACCACGGCGCTGGGCTGGGAGCCCTATGAGCTCACCCACATCGCGCTCATCGCCAACATCGATCTTGCCAACGGCTACGCCACTCCCCTGCCCTTCAATCGCATGGGCATCTTCCTCACGCCTCCGGATTTCAGCGGGGATTTGGTCCGGGGCGATTGGCTGGAGTCGGTGATTCATCACGAATTCACGCACATCGTTCACCTGGACAAGGGCAGCAGGGCGCCAGGGGTCTTGCGCTATATTTTCGGCCGCTTTCCTTGGCTCTATCCCAATTTATTTCAACCGCGCTGGCTGGTGGAAGGTTTGGCCACTTACTCCGAGAGCTTGCCGGAACAAGGCGTAGGCCGTTTGCGCGGCCCGCTATTCGAAGCTTGGATGCGCGACGAGCGCAAACGCGGATTCCGCAGCCTGCGCGAACTCAATGCGGACGGGCGCAATCCTCCCTTGTTCAACGCCTATCTTTACGGGGCTTACTTCTACGACTTCCTCGCGCGGCGCTACGGCAAGGAGTCGGTCCCCAAGCTAGTGGAAAGTTACAGCGGAAATTTACTGCCCTTCCGCGTGCACAGCATGCCTTTTGATGCGACCGGGAAGATGATGGATGAACTTTACGCGGAGTTTCTCCAAGACCTTACCCAGGAGACCGATAACCGGGCAGCGCCAGTCCTCGCCCAACAGGAAGTGGCAGGAGAACCCGTGGGACCGCCCTTGCGCTAGATCTGGGCCGTGGCGGACGGCAAGGGCACGAACAGCGGCGCGCTCTACGCAATCGCCGATGACGGCATCACCGAGCCCCGCTTGCAGCGCTACGCGGCGGACGGTGGCGTTCGGACCTTGGCGCGTTCACGCATTGGCACGCGTATCGATGTACGCGGTGATGGCGTGGTGCTCGCTAGCCAGATGGAAATCTGCAATGGCCACGATGTTTACTTCGATCTGTATCGCATCGAAGCCGGTGGCGCGAATCTGGCCGGGCCAAAGCGCCTCACCCAATGCGGGCGTTACTTTCGTGCCGTCTGGGGGAGCGATGGCAGCGCCATCTTCGCGCTCAAGCATGTGCCAGGAAAGCAGCACTTGGTGCGCCTGGACGAGCGCGGAGGCAATGAGCAAGTGCTATTGCATGGCACGGACGATGTGCAATGGACCGATCTCGCTGCCATGCCTGGCGGACAGCGCATTGCCATTACGGGTAAGCGCGAAAATAAATTCGTTTTGTACGAATTCTATTTGGCCCTTCAATCCTTGCAAGCGCGCCACGCCGGGCCTGTCATGCACTCGCCGCACTACCAAGGCGGCACACTATATTTCCTATCGGGCGGCGGGAACGTATACAACGTCTGGCGTCTCACGCCGCCAGGATTACTCGAAAGAGTAACCCACGCGCACACGGCGGTGACGGCTTTCGGCGGCGTGGATGACAGCGGGCAGCTAGCACTCGCAACGCTTTCCCAGGGCCAATTCCGCATGCACCGGCTGCGCGGTGCCAACCCCTTGGAGACATCGCAGGCGCAGGCTGAGGTGGCCTCCGCCACCCCCACGCCCCCCCCACGCTTGCCATGGAAGGCGAGACTAGCTATAGCGCTTTGTCCACCTTGGCACCCAGGTCGTGGTTTCCCCTCTTGTTCGCGGACCGCAACACCTTCGGGCTGGGTGTGACCACCTTTGGCGGCGACGCACTAGACTGGCATCGTTACACGTTGGCGCCTCTCTATGAATTCACCCAGCAAGAACCCCTCGGTCTGTTCGAGTACGTGTATCACGACCGGCATTACTTGACACTGGATCGCAGCCTGGCGGTGACCCAGTGGCGCACGCAAGATAAACGCGACAAGGCAACCGAGTACGAGCGATCTCTGCAAGCACAATGGGTTTCGCTGGGCCGCTTCATTCGCTGGGATTACCGCATGAACGCCGGCATTGGCGCCGCCATCGAGCAAAAGGACCGAGTCATTGTCGATGGCCCCACGCATGAGTTGGACGACGAGCGCCTCGCCGCGGGCATGCTGGAATACGAAAGCCTGTATCGCAACATCTATTCGGAAGATCCTTCGCACGGATTGCGTGCACGCTTCCTGTACGAAACCTACCGGCCCTTCAAGAGGGGTACGCGCTTCGATGGCAATGTATCGAGAGTTGACTTGCAAGCTTACTTTCCCATCGGCAAAACCGTGCTCGCCTTGCGTGGAGTGGAGGCTCGCGCCACGGGTAGAACGGAGGATTTCGAATTGGGAGGAAGTTTCGGCGAGTTCGCCGCCGAAGCACCCAGATTGAACGAGCGCCGCTTGGCACTGCGGGGCTACGATCGCGGTATCGCGGCGCTTCGTGGACCCGGTGCGCGCCTCGGCAGCGTGGAGTTGCGTTTTCCCATCGCGGATATCGACCGCCACTTCATGGTTCCGCCCATCGGCATCAACCGGCTTTCAGCCGCGGTGTTCTACGACATTGGCCGCGTATCGGGCAATGGCGCGGCGAACGAGTACCGGCAAGGCGTGGGCATCGAAGTGCTGGGCGAGGTCAAGCTAGGATATCTTTTCTACCTGCCGGTATGCGTGGGTGTCGCGCACGGCCTGGATGATTTGGGCGATACGCAAGCCTATCTTCGGATCGGGCGCAGTTTCTAAATGCCGTTGCATGCATTGCCTGCCGCTCGCTTAAGTGCCAGCGGCACGTGTATCGTGGATTACGCCGCCGTGATGCGCCTGGCGCTCCCGCTGTTCATCAACATCGCCATCCAGGCCATCTTGAACGTGACGGACATCTGGTTCATTGGCCGCATCTCCGTGGAGGCGACCGCGGCCATCGGTGCCATCAATTGGTTGGTCATCATCGCCATTCTGGACTTGGGCGGGCTGGGGATGGGAGTGCAATCGTTGGTGGCGCAGGCCCATGGCGCCAAGCGTTACCGGCGTGCCACGAGTCTCACCTGGAACGCATTGTGGGGAACGCTGCTGGTGCTTCCGTTATTCTTGCTGGTGTCACAAGCATGCGGCGCGATATTGGCCCCCTTCGGTTTGCAGAAGAGTACGGTGGCCATTGCGAACCAGTTCTGGGAACCGCGGCTGCAGTGGGCAGCGGTAAGCACGGCGCTGTGGGCGGTGTCGGGATTCTTCAATGGCATCGGCCGGCCGGTGTTCACCTTGTGCATCATGGCCGTGGTGGCCATTTCCAATGTCTTGCTCAACGCCTGGTTCATGTTTGGACTGGGGCTTGGAATCGCCGGCGTTGCCTGGGCGACCAACCTCGCCACCGAGACCGGGCTTATCGTGGGCATGGGGCTGTTCATCTCCAAGCGCTTCCAGAGCCGGTTCGCAACGCGATTGCTGTGGCGCATGCGCTGGCCCCGGCTACGCGCGGTGTGTGCTCTCGGATTTCCCATTGGCCTGTTCTTCTCCGTGGATTTGTTCGGACTGGCGTTGTTTCAACTCATGACCACCAAGGTAGGTGAGACGGACGGCGCTGCCACTCAGATCGTGATGACGCTCACCTCCATCGCCTACTGGCCAGGTATCGGCATCGCCATGGCGGGAACGACCTTGGTGGGAACCGCCATGGGGGCGAAGCGCCCCGGCTGGGCCTTCACATTAGGCAAGAGCATAGGCATGATGACCGCGTGCTACATGGGTGCCGTCGGCTTGGTTCTGGCCCTTTTGGGCGCGTTCTTGATGTCTACCTTTGCAGGCGCGAACGATCCCCATGCACCGGAAGTCGCACGGCTGGGAATCACCTTGCTGTGGATCGCGGCGGCTTACCAGTTCTTCGACGGACTCAATCTTGGCTTCGGTGCGTGCTTGCGTGGCGCAGGTGACGTGGTAATGCCTACATTGTGGCTCGCAATGCTCTCGCTCGGCGTATTCATACCGCTGACTCACATGCTCACCTTCGCGCCGGGACAGGGCTGGGTTGCGTTTCTTCCGCAACTGGCCTACGGTGCACCAGGAGCATGGGGGGCAGCTTTTGTGTATGTGGCGCTGCTGGGTTCGGTGCTCGCCTTGCGTTGGCGGGGCAAGCGCTGGATGAGAACCAACTAAAACGAGGAATCAAATGTTGAAGGAAGACGACGAAGGATTTTCCGGCAAGGTCGCCATGGTGGCCGGAGGCGGGGCAAAGGATGACGGCATCGGCAATGGCCGCGCGGCCGCGATTCTCTTGGCGAGAGCTGGCGCCAGGGTCGTCGTGGTGGACCGGGAACTTGCGCTGGCGCAGCGCACGGTGGAAATGATCGCGGCCGAAGGCGGCCAGGCCACGGCCATCGCCGCGGATCTCACCGACGAGCGCCAGTGCCGCATCACGGTGGAGGAAGCCGTCAACCGTTTCGGCCGGCTGGATTATCTCGACAACAACGTGGGTATCGTCAGCACCAAAAACGTGGTGGATGAAAGTGCCGAGCACTGGCGGCGCGTCATGCAAGTCAACGTAGAGTGCATGTTCCTCACCGCCAAGTACGCGATTCCCGCCATGATCGGTACGGCGGGCGGCGGCGCTATCGTGAACGTGTCCTCCATCTCCGCGTTGCGTCCTCGCGGCCTTACGGCGTATTCAGCCTCCAAAGGCGCGGTCATCGCGCTCACCCGCGCGATGGCGGTGGATCATGGGAAGGATGGCATCCGCGTGAACTGCGTGGCGCCTGGGGCGGTGTTCACACCCATGGTGTACACGTCGGGGATGAGCGCGGAGGCGCGAGAGCGGCGCCGCAAGGCCTCGCTATTGAGCGTCGAAGGGACGGGTTGGGATATCGGTCAAGCGGCGCGCTTTCTACTTTCCAACCGCGCTCGCTTCATTACCGGGCACACATTGGTGGTGGACGGTGGCACCACCTTGATGGGACCGCCACGCCACACCGACACTCAATGAAGGACTCCACGCCTTAGCGCGCCTTCGCGAGGCGTTGCGCATTGAGTACCAGCATCGCTTGCTGAAGCTGGCAGTCCTCCCGGTCTCGCTTGGGCCACTGGCTCATATCCAGCGCGACCGGCGTTACGCCTTCCAGCTTCAAGACACAGGCCGAATCCGGCATGGTGATGGTGGAATAAATCACGGCCGATAACCCCTCGCTCTTATCCATTGAGGGCCGCGCATGGCGTGCGATGGAGACATCCGGGTTCACCCCTTGGCCGTCGACGCGGTGGCCCTTTGTGGTATAAAAATAAGCGGTGGTGTACTTGACGGCCGTGTTGTCAGGTAAGGGAATAATGGTCTGTACCGTGCCATTGCCATAGGTTTTCGTACCCACCAACACGGCGCGGCCGTGATCTTGCAAGGCTCCGGCCAGAATTTCGGAGGCCGATGCCGAAACTCTTGTTGACCAATACGGTGATGGGCAACGTCCTGATTTGGGCAGGCAGCCCCGCGAGAAAATCTTCCTCGTCCTGGCCTAGGTAATAATCGGGATGAGCGCGCATTTCCCGCTTGGAATCCGGATCCTCGCCGTCCATCGAAACAACCATGGCACCGGCGGGGAGAAACACCGCAGCCACGCCCACGGCCGAGCGTACCAGTCCTCCCGCATTGTCGCGTAGATCCAGAACCAAGCCTGCAAGGGGTTTCGAGCTATCCCGCGCGAGATGTTGGAGCGCCGCGATGACCATCTGGGGAATTCTTTCGTTGAAGGCATGAATGCGAATATAAGCGCGCGCGTTGGGCAGCAGGCGGTAGGTCACGCTGTCGCGATCGCTCGACCGGAAATCGCGTTGCAGATCGCGGAAGGCCGCGGCGTCGAAGTACTCCGCGTAGGCATCGCTCCCCTTGGGCAAGTTGTCCTTGACCTTGTCCACCATTTCCTCGCTCATGGCGCAAAGTTTCGGGTCCACGGTACGCAGCATCACGAGGAACTTGTGGGAGGAGGCATTCTTCAGGTTCTCGCATTCGCTATCGAGCGCGCTAGCCGGTAAAGCGAAGGCCGCGAACAACACCGTCACCAAGCACCCATGCAGGCGCCGGGAAATGGAAATTGCGCTTGAATGAGCATTGTTCATAAGAGCATTGTGCATGGGACTTTTGTACATCGAAGTTTTGTGCATCAGGCCGCCTCTTCCCAGCGGTTCTCGCCAGGTTATTGTCAGGGATCGATAGGGCTGTTTCCGCAATTTATGTGCGTCTGGCGCGGGTTCGCATCCACTGCGCACCGATCTTACTACAGGCCTGAATTGGCAAGGGATTAGAGGCCAGCGATGGCGGAAATGGAAGACTTGTTCACGATCGCCCCGTGCCAAGTGGCGACCGCTCATCAAGCCCCTGCTCGGATATTGACTGCGCCAACCCAGGTTTGCAGGCAAACAAATCCACCGGCTTGTTTCTTGCCACCGTACCGGCGATGCATTCATGCGAGCGATGTCGAATGACGAAAGGACTCACGAAAATGAGTTGGGCCCTACGGGGCGCCATGGCCGCCATGACCATTTCGGCGGTGCCCCTCGCACCGGCCGCAGCGCAGGAAGTGACTATTCACGGGCTCTCGGAGGGCATGGCCGTGGCTTCCATGGCGAAAGGCAAGCCCAAGGTATTGCGGCCCGGGGATTCCCTCGCGGAAGGAATCAAACTCGTTAAGTCCGGCCCGGCCTCCGCCACCTTCCTTGTCAATGGCGAGAAAAAAACCTTCAACATGGGCCATAACATATCGGTCGCCACCACGGGTTCGGGCGCCACTCAAGTGACCCTAACCTCCGATACGAGCGGACACTTCATTGCCGAGGGCAGCATCAATGGCGGTTCCATCCGCTTTCTCGTGGATACGGGAGCAACCACCATCTTTCTCAGCGCTGCGGATGCGCGCCGCCTAGGGATCAACTACTTGAAAGGCCGGCCTGGATTCTCGGAGACAGCTGGCGGCACCATCCGAATATATTGGGTCAAACTCGACACGGTGAAAATCGGCGAGGTAAGCGCCTCGAACGTGGACGCGGTGGTGAGCGAACAAGAACAAATGCCCTTCGCCTTGTTAGGCATGAGCTTCCTGAACCGCATGCGGATGGACCGCGATGGCGACCGCCTTACGCTTACAAAAAGATTCTAGCGGCCGCGGTCTTAGCGCTTGCCGTTGCGCTTGTCTCCGCGGATGAAGGCGTAGGCGGAGTGGTTGTGAATGGATTCGAAATTTTCCGACTCCACCACGTAGCTCTCGATGCGCGGATCGCCGTTCATCACCGTGGCGACATCGCGCACCATGTCTTCCACGAACTTAGGATTATCGTAGGCGCGCTCGGTCACGTACTTCTCGTCTGGGCGCTTGAGTAAGCCATAGAGTTCACAGGAGGCTTGCTCTTCGCACATGCGCACCAAGTCTTCGATCCACACGAACCCCTTGGTCTTGGCGGTCACTGTCACGTGAGAGCGCTGGTTATGGGCGCCGTAGTCGGATATCTTCTTCGAGCACGGGCATAGGCTGGTCACCGGTACGACCACCTTCATGGTAAAGCTGTATTCGCTGTTCTCGATCTCGCCTACGAAGGTGACGTCGTAGTCCATCAAGCTATTCACGCCCGATATGGGGGCCGCTTTATTGATGAAGTACGGAAAATTCATCTCGATGTGGCCGGAATCCGCCTCCAGTTTGCGCACCATCTCGCGCAGGATGGATTCGAAGGATTCCACGGAGAGCTCGCGCTCGTGCCCGTTGAGAATTTCCACGAACCGCGACATATGCGTGCCCTTGAAATTGTGGGGCAAGTGCACGTACATATTGAACATGGCGACGGTGTGTTGGATGCCGCCGGTGCGATCGCGCACGCGAATGGGGTGGCGAATGCCTTTGATCCCCACGCGATCGATGGCCAGATGGCGAGCATCGGCGAAATTTTGTACATCGGGAATGGCGATCTCGCCAGGGTGATTCATGGTGTGCTCCAGATAGAGTGCGAAGCGATTATATCGCCCAAGCTCGAATCGAGGCCAAGATGCCAGCGGCGTCCAGGCCGCACTCCTTGACGAGGGAGGCCTGGTCACCATGATCGATGAAGCGGTCGGGGATGCCCAATTGCAAGACGGGAATTTTACAGCGCAGGCGTTGCAACGCCTCCAGCACCGCGCTTCCGGCACCCCCCATGATGACGTTTTCTTCCACTGTCACCAAGAATTCATGGGACGCGGACAATTCGGCGAGCAAGCTTTCATCCAAGGGTTTCACAAACCGCATATTGACCACCGTGGCATTGAGTGACGTACCTGCCTCCAGGGCAGCACTTAGTACGCCACCAAAGGCCAGAATGGCCAACTTTTCTCCTTGCTTGCGAACCTGGGCCTTGCCGATGGGCAAGGCGGTCATTTCCGCATGAACCGGCACTCCGGGCCCCGTTCCGCGCGGATAGCGCACGGCAGCCGGTTTGCCCAACCGATAGCCGGTGTAGAGCATTTGGCGGCACTCGTTTTCGTCGCTCGGCGTCATGACCGTGATGTTGGGGATGCATCGTAGATAACTCAGGTCGAAAGCGCCGTGGTGCGTGGGGCCATCCGCCCCCACTAATCCGCCCCTGTCCAGGGCGAACAACACTGGCAACTCCTGTATCGCGACGTCGTGAATGAGTTGGTCATAGGCGCGCTGCAAGAACGTGGAATAGATCGCCACCACGGGCTTCGCATCCTCGCAAGCCAAGCCCGCCGCGAAGGTCACCGCATGCTGTTCGGCGATCCCCACATCGAAGTAACGCTCTGGATACTCCTTGGAAAAGCGCACCAGCCCGGATCCTTCGCGCATGGCCGGGGTGATGGCGACGAGCTTGTCATCGCGCGCGGCCATGTCGCACAGCCAATCTCCGAACACTTGAGTGTAGGCAGGTTTGGAGGCGGGCTTTGACTGAATCCCAAGTTTGAGATCGAACTTGCCGACACCGTGGTAGAGGATGGGATCGTCTTCCGCCGCCTTGTATCCCTTCCCTTTCTTGGTGACCACGTGCAGGAACCGCGGCCCGTCCAGCGCGCGCAGGTTGGAGAGCGTGGCCACCAACCCGTCCACATCATGGCCATCGATCGGCCCGATGTAACGGAACCCAAACTCCTCGAACAATGTACTCGGTGTGACCATGCCCTTGACGTGCTCTTCCGCCCGGCGTGCGAACGCCTTGATGGGCGGCAACACGCTTAGGACACGGCCACCTGCCTTGCGCGCGGCGGTATATACCCGTCCGGTGAGCAAACGCGCGAGGTAGCTGTTGAGCGCCCCAACGTTCTCGGAGATGGACATGTCATTATCGTTCAGGATCACCAAGAGATTGGTATCCATGGCTCCGGCATTGTTCAGGGCCTCGAAGGCCATGCCCGCGGTCATGGCACCGTCGCCAATGATGGCCACGACACCGCGCTTCTCGCCGGCGTGCCGCGCCGCGACTGCCATACCGAGCGCCGCGCTGATCGAAGTGCTCGAATGGGCGGTGCCAAAGCAATCGTATTCGCTCTCCACCCGGCGGGGAAAGCCGGCAATGCCACCGTACATACGAAGCTTTGCCATGCCCGCCGCGCGCCCCGTGAGAATCTTATGCGCGTAGGTTTGATGCCCCACATCCCAAACCAAGCGGTCGTAGGGGGTATTGAAGGCGTAATGCAATGCGACGGCCAGCTCCACAGTCCCCAGGTTGGAAGACAGATGCCCGCCGGTCTGCGACACCGATGCCAGGATGAATTGCCTCAGTTCATCGGCCACGCGCGGCAGTATCCGCCTATCGAGTTGGCGAAGGTCCACGGGCGAGTGGATGCTGTCGAGGGTGGGATACATGAAGGGCGTTAGTAATATTCTCAGTACGTGCGAGAGGCGATGAAGCGGCAAAGCTGGCGTAAACGGTCCGCCTCGGAACCGAAAACGTTTAGGCTCTCAAGCGCCTCGGCCTCCACTTCCCGGGCGCGCCGGCGGGCGTTCGCCAGTCCCATGAGCGTCACGAAGGTGGCCTTGCCTTGTTGTGCATCCTTGCCCGCGGTCTTTCCCAGCGTCGCGGAGTCTTGCTCCGCATCCAGCAAGTCGTCAACGATCTGAAATAGCAGGCCCAACGACGCGGCGAATCTATCGAGGTTCGGCCGCACGCGACTCGGACCAGCCAAGTGTTCCACACCTGCGCCACACAACGCACTCATTCTAACCGCAGCTCCGATCAAGGCCCCGGTCTTCATGCGGTGCATGGTCTCGAGGCCACTCAAGCTTAAGGACTTGCCGGTGCTTTCCAAATCGATCGCTTGACCGCCCGCCATGCCGGTGGAACCGCAGGCCCGCGCGAGTATGCCGACCATCTCGAGTTTTTGCTGCGCGCCGGCACCTTGGGTGGAGGCAAGGGCCGAGAAAGCGAGACTTTGCAGGCTATCGCCCACCAGGAGCGCCGTGGCTTCTCCAAACTGTACGTGGCAGGTGGGTTTGCCGCGCCGCATGGCATCGTCATCCATGCAGGGAAGATCGTCGTGCACTAGGGAATAGGCGTGAATCAACTCAACGGCCGCCCCCACGTGATCCAGGGCTTGCGGCGGGGCTTGCACGGCCTCGCCCGCGGCATAAGCCAACAAAGGCCGCACGCGTTTACCACCGCCCAGGACGGCGTAGCGCATCGCTTGGTGCAAGGTGCTTGGAAGATTTCCCGGCGCCTCCAATACACTGTCCAGCACCGCTTCGATGCGAGCCTGCCGTTCACGCATCCATTGCGCGAACTCAGGAAGCGTTGTCCGCACCGCCAAAGTTCTGTAGCACCTCGCCCTCGAGGATTTTGACTTGCTGCTCCGCGTCCTGGAGCGCCTCCTGGCAATAGCGCAACAATTGGGCGCCGCGCTTGTAGGCCGCCAAGGAATCCTTCAGGGTGAGTTGCCCGCCTTCCATGCGGGCGACCGTGGCTTCGAGTTCAGCCAGAGCGCTCTCAAAACTCTCCGGCTGGGGTTGATTCTCATCAGGCATGATTGGATGGAACTAGGACATTGGGGAACGGACCAAGAAGGCACGCAAGATAGCCGATTCACGGCATCCCGGCTAGGCCCTGTTGGCATGTAGAATTTCAAGCCCAGGCCGAAAGGTTGGTTGGTTGTATTCCGGTACCTGGTCGGTCCCTCTTCTCCCATTGTCATGACAGATCTGTCTTCCACGCTGGCGCTCACCCGCACTCCGGTGCCGCTTCCGATCAGTTGGTACTTCGATCCCGAGATCGCGCGCTTGGAGCAAAAACTCATCTTCGATGCCGGACCAGGTTACATCGGTCATGAGCATCTGGTACCCAACACGGGCGACTACTACGTCTTGGATTGGTTGCCGGGCGCTCCCGTGCTGGTACGCGGGAAGGACGGCATCAGGTTGCTGAGCAATGTATGCCGCCACAGGCAATCCCTGTTGTTGAGCGGCCACGGCAATAGGGAGAACATCGTGTGCCCGGTTCATAGATGGACTTATGATCTGGCGGGCACGCTGCTGGGTGCCCCGCAATTTCCCAACAATCCCTGCTTGAACCTGGAAGCCACAAATCTGAGAAATTGGCGAGGACTTCTTTTTACGGGGCAGCGAGATCCAGAGAAAGACCTTGCGGGAATGAATCTCCTGGCGGACTACGATTACGCCGGTCACTTGCGAGATCGCGTGGAGATCAGCGAGTACCCCTTCAACTGGAAGACTTTCCTGGAGATTTATCTGGAGCTATACCACGTGGAGGCGGTTCATCCTGGCCTGCGACAGTTCGTTGACCCCAGCCATTGGCGCTGGGAGTTTGGCGAATGGTGGAGCTCCCAACAACTGGGGATCTACAAGAATCTTGCCCACAAGGAAACTCCAGCCTACGGCCATTACATCGACGAGTTGCTCAAGTATCGCAACGGAGAGCTGCCCAAGTACGGAACGCTCTGGTCCATGTATTACCCCAACATTTGCCTGGAGTGGTATCCCCATTGCTTGGTAATCAGCACCATTCTGCCTAGAGGGCCGGACAAATGCCTCAACGTCGTGGAGTTCTATTATCCCGAGGAAGTCGCGTTGTTCGAGCGCACGCTGGTGGAGGCCCATCAAGCCGCGTACTTCGAAAGCGCGGCCCAGGACCAGCAGATCTGCGAACATCTGCACGAGGGGCGGCGAAAGCTCTATGCGAGCGGGCAGGAACAACAAGGCCCCTATCTCATGCCGGCCGAGGATGGGATGATTCATTTTCACGAGTTCGTGCGCGGCTATCTCGAACCCGCGCTTGGGCAAGCGAGCTAATCATGGAATTCACCACACTCATAGATGCCGGGGTGCTCGCCAAGCATTTGGACGATCCGCGCTTCGTGATTTTCGACTGCCGCCACGATCTCGCCAAACCAGATTGGGGTATCGAAGTCTATCTGGCCTCCCATATTCCCGGCGCTCGATTTGCGCATTTGGACAAGAACCTTTCGGGGCCAAAGACTGGCAAGAACGGGCGTCATCCCCTGCCCGATCCGCAATCCTTCGCACGCTGGCTGAGTGAGATGGGCGCCGGCAACGATAGCCAAATCATCGGCTACGACAGCACCGGCGGTACCTACGGCGCGCGCTTGTGGTGGATGGTGCGCTGGCTGGGGCAGCAACGCGTGGCGGTGCTCAATGGCGGATGGGATGCGTGGGTCAAGTCAGGTTTCCCGGTTACGCAAGACAAACACTCACCGCGCGCCACCACGTTTCACATGCGGTTGCATGAAGAAGCCAGGGTGGATGCGAATTTCATTCTGCGCAATCTCGAAAGCCAAAAGTACCGCGTGCTCGATGCTCGCGCCAATGACCGCTTCCATGGGCAGAACGAAACCATCGATCCCACCGGCGGGCACATCCCGGGCGCCACGAACCGTTTTTTCAAGGATAACCTGGATGCGCAATCGCGCTTTAAGCCCTCTGCCACGCTCAAAGCAGAATTTGAAGCCTTGCTGCATGGGCGCGCACCGTCGCAAGTCATCCACCAATGCGGTTCTGGCGTAACGGCCTGCCACAACGCGCTTGCCATGGAGATCGCCGGATTACCGGGTTCGAAGGTCTATCCAGGGTCTTGGAGCGAGTGGATCGCCGATCCAGCGCGTCCCATCGCGACGACATAGCAACGAAGTAACCCGCCCTGACCATGCCGGCCCAGACCACCTTGGCCGATCTGGTTCTCGCCGCTCATTTCATCTTTGTGCTGTTCTTGGTAGGCGGGCTGTTCGCGGTATGGCTGGGCACTCGATGGCGCTGGAGATGCGTGCGCCATTGGACGTTCCGAGTGATCCACTTGTGCGCGGCCTGGTTCGTCGCCATCGAAACGGTGCTGGGCTATGCCTGCCCGCTTACGGTGCTGGAAGATTTACTGCGTTCGGAATCCAGCGCCGGTGAAGGATTTCTTCAGCGCTGGATCAGCCGGTTGCTGTACTGGGATTTCCCAGTTTGGGTTTTCGCCGGGGCCTACCTTCTGTTTGCCATGGCGGTCACTGCAACCTATTGGTGGATACCGCCGTGGCCTAGGTCGGGATCACCTCGGGCTCAGACTCCGCCGCGGTAGCCTCGAAGGTGAGTTGCACATTGCCGTCAACGTCCACGTCGACCATGACCTTGCCACCGTTGACTAGGCGGCCAAACAACAACTCGTCGGCGAGCGCGCGCCGGATCGTGTCTTGAATCAACCGCGCCATGGGTCTTGCGCCCATCAGAGGATCGAACCCATGTTCGGCGAGATGGGCACGCAGCGCGTCGGTAAAGTTCGCCTCCACCTTCTTCTCGTGCAGTTGTTCTTCCAATTGCATGAGGAATTTATCCACCACGCGCAAGATGATCTCGGTGGTAAGCGCCGCGAAGGAGATGATGGCATCCAAGCGGTTACGAAACTCTGGCGTGAACATGCGCTTGATCTCGCCCATTTCATCGCCATGGCTCTTGCTTTGCGTAAAGCCCATGGATGTCTTGGTGAGTACTTCGGCACCGGCATTGGTGGTCATGATGAGCACCACGTTGCGAAAGTCGGATTTTCTGCCGTTGTTGTCCGTCAGGGTGCCGTGATCCATCACCTGCAGAAGAATATTGAAGATATCGGGGTGCGCCTTCTCGATCTCGTCAAGCAATAACACGCAGTAGGGATTCTTGGTGATCGCCTCGGTCATCAACCCTCCCTGCTCGAAGCCCACGTATCCGGGAGGCGCACCGATCAAGCGCGACACCGCGTGGCGCTCCATGTATTCGGACATATCGAAACGGATGAGTTCGACACCCAAAATGTAGGCGAGCTGGCGCGCGACCTCGGTCTTGCCCACGCCCGTGGGCCCGGAGAAGAGAAAACATCCCGTGGGTTTGAGCGGATTGCCCAGGCCGCTGCGCGCCATCTTGATGGCGGAAGCCAGCGCGTCGATGGCCTTTTCCTGCCCGAACACCACGGCCTTCAGATCGCGGTCAAGGTTCTTGAGCTTACTGCGGTCATCCGAGGACACGTTATGCGGAGGAATGCGCGCGATCTTGGCGACGACGTCCTCGATCTCGTGCTTCGTGATGATCCGCTTTTGCTTGGACTTGGGAAGAATTCGCTGCGCCGCGCCAGCCTCATCGATGACATCGATGGCCTTGTCGGGCAGATGGCGGTCGTTGATATAGCGCGCGGACAACTCGGCCGCGGTCGACAGCGCCGTGGTGGTGTAGCGAATACCATGGTGAGCCTCGAAACGGCTCTTCAGGCCTTTCAGTATCTCGACGGTCTCCTGGATGGACGGCTCGATCACGTCAATCTTCTGGAACCGTCTCGATAATGCGTGATCCTTCTCGAAGACGCCCCGGTACTCCGTGTAAGTGGTGGCGCCAATGCACTTTAACTGGCCCGTGGAAAGCGCGGGCTTCAATAGATTGGACGCATCCAGCGTACCCCCCGAGGCGGCGCCCGCGCCGATCAAGGTGTGGATCTCGTCGATGAATAATATGGCGTTGGGATTGTCCACCAATTGCTTGAGCACCGCCTTCAAGCGCTGCTCGAAGTCCCCCCGGTATTTGGTGCCGGCCAGCAACGCACCCATGTCTAGCGAATAGACGCTGCATTTGCCCAGTATGTCCGGGACGCTCCCTTCGATGATTCTGCGTGCAAGCCCCTCCGCGATGGCTGTCTTGCCCACACCGGCCTCGCCCACTAACAGGGGATTATTCTTGCGGCGGCGGCACAACGTTTGTATCACCCGCTCCACTTCGCGCTCGCGCCCAATCAAGGGATCGATCTTTCCGGCGACGGCTTGCGCATTCAAGTTAAGCGTGTAGGTCTCGAGCGCGCCTCCGTTGGCCTGCTCTTGCTCGCCTTCCGAATCACCGTCTTGCGATTGCTGCTTGGAAGGCGTTTGTGGAACCTTGCTGATACCGTGGGAGATGAAATTCACCACATCCAAGCGGGTGACGCCCTTCTGATGCAGGAAGTACACGGCGTGAGAGTCTTTCTCTCCGAAAATTGCAACCAATACATTGGCGCCGGTGACTTCTTTCTTCCCAGAGGATTGCACATGCAGAATGGCACGCTGGATCACTCGCTGAAAACCAAGGGTGGGCTGGGTATCGACTTCATCACCCGTTACCACGGGAGTATGCTCGTTGATGAAATCGGTGAGTTGCTTGCGTAGCTCCTCAATGTTGGCGGCGCATGCGCGCAGCACTTCGGAGGCGGATGGGTTATCGAGCAGTGCCAACAGCAGATGTTCGACCGTTATGAACTCGTGGCGTTTTTGCCTCGCCTCCATAAACGCCATGTGAAGGCTGACTTCAAGTTCCTGTGCGATCATAGCTTCCTCTGTTTCGTTCGTGGAGACTGCGTTGGACTTACTTCACTTTCCATTTAGCCGCTAGGTTTCTTCCATCACACACTGCAACGGATGCTCGTGCTTACGTGAGTATCCTATCACCTGTTCCACCTTGGTCGCAGCCACGTCCTTCGGATAGACGCCACAAACGCCCATTCCTTCCCTGTGAACCCGGAGCATCACTTGCGTGGCACGCTCCCTGTTCATCAAGAAAAACTTCTGTAGTACCGCCGCCACGAAGTCCATGGGAGTGTAATCATCGTTCAGCAGCATCACCTTGAACATCGGGGGCTGCTTAACTTTACTCTTCTGGGCCTCGAGAATTGCGCCATCGCGATTTCCGGCCTTCATGGAAGCATCCAACCAACCTCACTCACCTGGCAATTGCCACGCTATTTTGCGCATACCGCCAAAATTAGCAAGGGGGTAATTAATCGCGGAAAAAGCATTTCTAGTACCGCATGGCAGCGAACTAATTTCCAGAGTATTTTCCTTGACTTCCATTTGCAGTTGACCTAAAAAGGCAGCGGGCGTTTGCGTTCAAGCAGGTGCGTCCATGATGTACCGCAACGTAACGCACGTTGAATGCGGCACGTTGGATGCGTCGTGGCGATTCGCCATCTTGAGGGACAAATCGTTGTGGGGTTCCCGGCCCGGTCATGAAATAAGGATGGAGGAGTATGGCAACTGGTACGGTTAAGTGGTTCAACGATGCGAAAGGGTTTGGTTTTATCACACCAGACGACGGGGGAGAGGATGTTTTCGCGCATTTCTCCGCCATTAACATGAATGGATTTAAAACCCTCAAAGAAGGGCAGAAGGTGAGTTTCGAAGTCACTCAAGGTCCCAAGGGAAAACAAGCTTCGAACATTCAGTCGTCCTAGCCTTCTACTACGCCAAAGATCATTCCGGCCGGGCTTCCTTGAAGCGTGACCGAAAACAAAGCCCGCCGTCTGGCGGGCTTTTTGTTTCGTAGTGACGCCGAACACGGTAAAAATCACTTCATCCGCTCGATCATGGCGTTTCCGAATCCGGAACAAGATACCTGGGTAGCACCCGTCATTAGCCGAGCGAAATCGTAGGTGACGACGCGGTCGGTGATCGCTTTTTCCATGCTGCGAATGATGAGATCAGCGGACTCCACCCATCCAATGTGGCGCAGCATCATTTCGGCGGACAGAATCAGCGACCCTGGGTTCACGTAGTCCTTTCCAGCGTATTTTGGGGCGGTGCCGTGTGTAGCCTCGAACATGGCGACAGAATCGCTAAGATTTGCCCCTGGAGCGATACCGATACCGCCCACTTGGGCGGCGAGTGCGTCGGAGATATAGTCTCCGTTTAAGTTGAGGGTGGCAATCACGTCATATTCTTCCGGTCTGAGCAATATCTGCTGAAGAAATGCATCGGCGATCACGTCCTTGACAACTATGCCATTGGGGAGCTTCATCCATGGCCCCCCATCTAGTAACGTCGCTCCAAATTCGCGTTGAGCCAGGGCATAGCCCCAGTCGCGAAAGGCGCCCTCGGTGAACTTCATGATGTTGCCCTTGTGGACCAAGGTCACCGAGCGCCGCTTGTTGGCTATGGCGTATTGCATGGCCTTTCGCACCAGTCGCTCGGTCCCTTCGCGCGACACTGGTTTAACCCCAATGCCAGAGGTCTGAGGGAAACGGATCTTCTTCACCGCCATTTCCTCCACCAGGAACTTGATCATCTTCTTTGCCGCGTCGCTTTGCGCCTGCCACTCGATTCCAGCGTAGATGTCCTCGGAGTTCTCCCGGAAAATGACCATCTCGGTTTTCTCAGGTTCCTTCAACGGGCTGGGAACGCCCTTGAAGTAGCGCACGGGACGCAGGCAAACATAGAGGTCAAGCTCTTGCCGCAGGGCAACGTTGATGGACCGAATCCCTCCGCCCACGGGCGTCGTCAGGGGTCCCTTGATGGACACCACGAACTCCTTGGCGGCCGCCAGGGTCTCCTCTGGAAGCCAGACATTCTCGCCGTAGACCTTGACCGACTTCTCACCGGCGAACATCTCCATCCATTCGATTTGGCGCTTGCCGACGTAACAAACCTTCACGGCATGATCGACGACTCTGCGCATGACTGGCGTGATATCGGCACCGGTGCCGTCCCCTTCGATGTAGGGAACGATGGGCCTGTCGGGCACCTTGAGGGAATAGTCTTTGTTGACGGAAATCTTCTCGCCCTGGGCGGGAACGCGAATGTGCATGTACATGGGTTTCCTGGTTATTCGAAGTTAGGGAAGAGCCGCCAGGCGCAGAGGGACGGAGTATGCCAGCTGAATAGAATCAACATTTTATCTCAGCCTGGAGCCAGTGTTTAACCCTTCTGACAGTTTATCGGCGTAACAGCCAGAGGCTTAACCTCCTCTGGGCGCGCACCGGGTACCTTGCTGGGTGCCCCCCAACGATTATATGTTGCAACGCCACATCCGACCGATATACTTAGGCTCGATTTCGGCTACATCATTATTTTCTTGCCTGCCTTGAACCTCTGTTCGGGGTACAACCTTCACGAGGGAGCGGGTTATGAGTAGAGATCAAGAAGGACTGGTCGGAAAATCCCCGTTGGCAGGGCGTACGCCGGGGATATAGCGCGGAGGATGTCTACCGGCTTCGCGGCACCCTGCAAATCGAGCATACCCTGGCCAAACGCGGGAGCGAAAAACTGTGGCGTTTGCTGAAGGAACATCCATACATCAATTCCCTGGGCGCCATGACTGGCAACCAGGCGATGCAGCAGGTCAAGGCAGGGTTGAAGGCCATCTATCTCTCGGGGTGGCAGGTGGCGGCCGATGCCAACGACGCCTACCAAATGTACCCGGACCAATCCCTCTATCCCGTGTCCAGCGTCCCTTCGGTGGTGCGCAAGATCAACAATACCTTTATCCGCGCCGACCAGATTCACCATTCCGAAGGCAAAGACACCATCGACTGGTTCGCGCCCATCGTGGCGGATGCCGAAGCGGGCTTCGGAGGCGTGCTCAACGCCCATGAATTGATGAAGCACATGATCGAGGCTGGCGCCGCCGGCGTGCACTTCGAAGACCAACTGGCCGCGGCCAAGAAATGCGGGCACATGGGGGGAAGGTTCTCGTACCCTCTCAGGAAGCCGTGCAGAAATTGATTGCCGCCCGACTTGCCGCCGACATCATGGGCGTCCCCACCGTTTTGTTCGCCCGTACGGATGCTGAAGCGGCCAATCTGGTGACGTCCGACGTGGACGAAAACGACAAACCCTTCCTCACAGGCGAGCGTACAGCCGAAGGCTTTTACCACTCCAAGAACGGGTTGGGCCAAGCGATCTCGCGCGGCTTGGCCTACGCGCCCTATGCCGATCTGATCTGGTGCGAAACCGGCAAGCCCGATCTGGAATTCGCCAAGAAATTCGCGGACGCCATTCACGCGGTGTTCCCCGGAAAGATGCTGGCCTACAACTGCTCGCCCTCCTTCAACTGGAAGAAGAATCTGGACGACGCCACCATCGCCAAGTTTCAGCGCGAGTTAGGCGCCATGGGCTATAAGTTCCAGTTCATTACCCTTGCCGGCTTCCATGCGCTGAACTATTCCATGTTCGAACTCGCGCGCGGCTATGCGAGCGAGAACATGACTGCCTATGTTCGCCTTCAGCAGGCCGAATTCGCCGCGGAATCCGTGGGCTACACGGCCACCAAGCATCAACGCGAAGTCGGCACCGGCTACTTCGACGAAGTCACACAGGTTTGCCAAGGCGGCCAATCCTCCGTGACCGCGCTTACTGGATCCACCGAAGAAGAGCAGTTCGTCTAGGTCTTACCACTTCGTCTAAACCGCGCTTTCGAGAGAAAGCGCGGTTTTTTTCGTGCCATAATCCGCCGCCTTTGGCAGACCCAACCAGGAGAAAATCCGTGAGCGCACCTCTGTCTCACCCGCCAGGCGTCCAAGTCCTCGGCACCATCACCCCCGAGTACGCACATATCGTCACGCCGGAAGCGCTCGCTTTCTTGGCCAGACTTCACCGTAATTTCGACAAGCGCCGGCTCGGGCTTCTCGCCCGCCGCGTTGCCCGCCAAGCCGAAATCGACGCCGGAGAGTTGCCCGATTTTCTGCCTGAGACCGCGGACATTCGCGCCGCGCAGTGGAGCGTGGCTCCCGTTCCAAAGGATTTGCAAGACCGCCGTGTGGAAATTACAGGCCCCACTGATCGCAAGATGGTGATCAACGCGCTCAATTGCGGCGCCAACATGTTCATGGCGGATTTCGAGGACTCCAGCACTCCCACCTGGGACAACCAGGTGCAGGGCCAGATCAACATGCGCGACGCCATCGCGGGCACCATCGGCTTCACCAACTCCGAGGGAAAGCACTACAAACTCAACGACAAGGTTGCCACCCTGCTCGTACGCCCGCGCGGATGGCATCTCCCAGAGAAACACGTCCTCGTGGACGGAGAACCCATGTCAGGTTCTCTTTTCGATTTTGGCTTGTATTTTTTCCACAACGCCAAGACACGAGCCGCCAAGGGCTCGGGTATTTATCTATATCTACCCAAGATGGAATCCCATCTTGAAGCACGCCTGTGGAACGACGTCTTCGTGTCTTCGCAGAAGGAGGTGGGCGTGCCACAAGGCACCGTGAAAGCCACTGTCTTGATCGAGACCATTCTGGCCACCTTCGAGATGGATGAAATCCTCTACGAATTGCGCGAACATTCCGCCGGCCTCAACTGCGGCCGCTGGGATTACATCTTCAGCTGCATCAAGAAACTCAAGAATCATCCAGATTTTGTTTTGGCCGACCGCGGGCAGGTCACCATGACCAGCCCCTTCATGCGCGCGTATTCGCTGCTGCTCATCAAGACCTGCCACCGCCGCAACGCTTTTGCCATGGGCGGCATGGCAGCGCAGATTCCCATCAAGAACGATCCGGCCGCCAACGATGCTGCCATCGCCAAGGTGCGTGCCGATAAAGAGCGGGAGGCCAATGATGGCCACGACGGCACCTGGGTAGCGCATCCAGGCTTAGTCGCTGTCGCGAAGGAGGCTTTCGACGCCGTGATGAAGACGCCCAATCAGATCCACCGCAAGCGTGATGACGTGGCTAGCACCGCCAAGGATCTGCTCGATTTTCAGCCCAAGGCGCCCATCACCGAACAGGGACTGCGCACCAACATCAACATCGGCATCCAATACATGGGCGCCTGGCTAGCCGGCACGGGCTGCGTTCCCATCTTCAATCTAATGGAAGACGCCGCCACGGCGGAAATCTCGCGCGCCCAGATCTGGCACTGGATTCGTAGTCCGAAGGGCGTTCTCGACGACGGCCGCAAAGTCACCAAGGATCTGTTCAAATCCCTGGTGCCGCAAGAGCTGCGGCGCGTGCGGGAAATCCTTGGCGACAAACAGTATGCCGCCGGAAAGTACGAAGTAGGCGCGCAGATGTTCGACGAACTCACGTGCAAGGACGAGTTCGTCGAGTTCCTCACCTTACCCGCCTACGACTACGTTACGGAGCACGAGCACCGGTAGGGGATGCGGCGCGTCAAGGCGCGTTGCTCAATTCGATGCTCAGATCCCGCAAGTGACTAAGCGTGTCGGAATCCGTGGTGCGCTCGATGGCCTTCTCCAATTTCGCGCGTAGATGCGAAAGGCCCGAGCGCAACGCCGCACGGTACTCGCTGGGTCGTACCTTTGCTTGCCTGTATTGCTGCGCCACTTCGGCTAGCGCGGAAGTCACGTTGCGGCTTAGCATGCGCCCGCGCATGATTTCGCTATCCAGCAAGCGGTGCTTGATGTCGCGCTCGATCCCATCGGATTCGCTGGCCGGATCGCTCACGTTACCCACGGATACCAGCAAGCGCGTGACGTAGTTGCGCTGCAAATCGCGCCGGAATAACTCCACCGTGGGGTTTTTGGCGTCAATCTCCTGGAACAAGACGTTGTTGAGATCCTTCAGCATGTCGGTTCCGCTGTAACCCTTGCCGCCGTTGGCCTGCTTGGCCTCTGCCATGCGCTGGATCACGGCGGGGCGCAGCAACCGGGATAAGAGCTGCACGTTCGATCCTTGCAAGGGATCGGAGTGTCCTTGCGCAAAAATGCGGCGTCTCACTTCGGGGTCCATGAGCTTTCGAGGCACGGTAAAAGCCCGGTCGATGAGGAATTTGACCGCCACCTTCTGCCGCTCCGCCGGTACTGGCGTGTAGGGTGCATCGCCCCGCCCCGCCAGGGAGCGCACTTCCTCCACGCCGTCCACGATCTTCGCCACCGCGCCCAACTCCCGGAAACGCTGGTTGACCAAGGCGTGATATTGCTCCGCCAGCTTGGTGTAATCCGATCCCAGGGACGACGTGGCCGGCAGCAAGTAGGGCATCACCCTGTCTATGTTGCGCAAACCCAGATCCGCCGCCTCGATGGGGTCGCCCCCGATCACGTTTTCGTTCACCGTCGGATCCAAGGCGGCGCTGGAATCCTCTCCGCCGAAGCGCAACATGGGATCCTTGATTTGTTTGGCCGCCATTTCGTCCAGCACCGGCCACTCGCCGTCGCAAGTCATCTCGTTACCGAAGTCTCGGTAACCCCACTCGATGGCGAAGTAATCGTAGGGACCGAACTTGGGCATCAGGCCCGCGTCGTCCCCCGGCTGCGCCACGTAGTTGAAGCGTGCATAGTCCATGATGGACGCCGAGGTGCCCCACTTCTTGGTCCATTCCGGATCACGCAATTGCGCCACGCTATAGGCGGAGTGAGCCTTGAAGTTATGCCGCAACCCGAGGGCATGGCCCACCTCATGGGCAACGATGTAAGCGAGCAACTACCCCATGAGATCATCGGGCAGCGGCAGTTTGCGCGCGCGCGGATCGAGTGGCGACACTTGGGTGAAGTACCAAGTCTCCGCCAGTTTCAACACGTTATGCCAAAAGATGGCATGGGATGAAATCACCTCGCCGCTACGCGGATCCACCACCGCCGGCCCCATGGCGTTTTGCCGGCCACTGGGCGTCCAGCGAATCACGGAATAGAGCACGTCCTCCGGGTCCCAATCAGGGTTCTCTTTCTCGGAGGGCGCGTCGTAAGCTTGGATGGACTTGAGAAATCCCGCCTTCTCGAACAGCGGTTGCCAGGATTACACACCCTTCTTGATATAGGGCCGCCATTTATCGGGCACCTCATGGCTGATGTAGAACACGATGGGTTTCACCGGCGGCGATAGCTCCGCTTCGGGCAATAGCTTCTCCAAGCGGTAACGGGCGATGTATGCCCGGCGCACCTTTCCGTGCTCGTTGGTGCCGTAGTCATCGAAGGATTCGGCGAAGTAACCCACGCGCGGATCGGCATAGCGGCCTTTCATCGGCTCCTCGGGAAGCAGCAACATGCTGGTATGAAACACGAACCCTAGGGTGGTCGGAATGGGGTCCTCGCCCTCGGGCGTCGGCTTGTTCAATTCCTTGGGATCAGGCACCCAAGTTTGATAGAAGCGCACCTCGACATTCTTCGGAAACGCCTTCACGGTCTCGATATAAGAGCGCTTCTGGTCGATACCGTTCATGCGTAAGTGCTGCTTGAACTCGCGCCCGAATCCGTCCGGAACATCGGTAGCGAACAAGCCCGTCACATCTATGATGGGAGCACCATCGTCCCCTTCCGACACCGCCTCGAAAGCCTTGATCACGGTACGAAGCGAAGCCTGCTCCACCCCGAGCTGCAAATTCGCCATGTTGGGTGCCCACATCTCGTAACGCACGTTTTCCAGGTAGACTTTATTGCCTCGCCTTACCCAGCGCACCACACGGCTGTCGACCACCGATCCCGGCGCCACGAAATCGCTTCCCGTGGAAAGGGCCGCGAATTCGGTGTTGATCAACATGTCCTTGTTCAGCTTGTCGAGCGGTATTTCGAAGAGGACGTGATCGCAGGCGATGTGGGCATTGAACAGGCCCTTGATGGTACGCACCGTCTGTGGCATGTTCGGGCGGCAGGGTGCGACCTCGGCCGCCTTCATCGCCCAAGCCGTGGACGACAAGCCCAAGAACAGTAACGTTGCCCAGTGAATGAGTCCTACACGCTTCATAACCACTCCTGTATCTTTTCGTGCGGCAAAATCCCGGCTGCAACCGCCGCCGGGAAACCCGTTCGTCCAACAATACGGCTAAATGGGTTCGGTGGATTCGAGGGTCTAGATATCATTTCGCTTAATCTACATCTGATTTTAGTCGTTCGGGACATCCCTCACACGGCGCGATTAGAATCTGCCGTGCAAGTAAATCATTATTCTCTAGCTTTGGCCACTCAATGCCCAAACCGTTTGGATAACCCTCACCCATGATCTGGAAACCTCACGTCACCGTGGCAGCCGTCGTCGAGCAGCGGGGAAAATTTCTCCTGGTAGAGGAGGAAACCGAGGATGGAGTTCGCGTCAACCAGCCCGCCGTCCATTGGGAACCTTATGAGAGCCTGACCGAGGGCGCCGTGCGCGAAGCGTTGGATGAAACCGGGCGCCACTTCGCCCCCACCCACCTACTAGGGGTTTACAACTGGAGCCGTCCCGCGGGAGACACCACCTATCTTCGCTTTGCCTTCGTAGGCACAGTTAGCGAACCTGTTCCCGGCCATAAACTTGACGAGGACATCCTGCGAACTATCTGGATGGCGCCCGAGGACATCGCCCGCGACGCCGCGCGCCATCGCAGCCCGTTGGTGCTTCGCTGCGTGCAAGACTATCTCGCGGGCATTCGCCATCCGCTCAACCTTCTCACTCATCACTCCTTATGACCGGCCTCCTTGGCCCCATGCCCGCCGCCATCCACGCTAACGCGAAACGCGTCGTGGTGGGGATGTCGGGCGGCGTCGATTCGTCGGTGGCGGCCTGGCTGCTAAAGGAGCAAGGCTTCGAGGTGACTGGACTCTTCATGAAGAACTGGGAAGACGACGACACGGACGAGTTCTGCACCGCGCGGGAAGATCTGATCGACGCCGTGTCCGTGGCGGACCGAATCGGCGTCGAGATCGAGGCGGTCAACTTCTCCGTGGAGTACAAGGAACGCGTATTCAGCAATTTTCTCGCGGAATACCAAGCCGGCCGCACACCCAACCCGGACGTGTTGTGCAACTCCGAGATCAAGTTCAAGGCCTTCCTGGATCACGCCATCGGCATGGGCGCCGGTCGCATCGCCACCGGCCACTACGCTCGCGTACGCGAGCGCGATGGGGCCTTCGAGTTGTTGCGCGGCCTCGATACCTCCAAGGACCAAAGCTATTTTCTCCACCGCTTGAACCAAGCACAACTGTCGCGCACCTTGTTTCCGGTGGGGGAACTGAAGAAAAGCGAAGTGCGCGAGATCGCCCGGCGCATCGGACTAGCCAATCACGCCAAGCGCGACAGCACGGGCATATGCTTCATCGGCGAGCGCCCTTTCCGGGAATTTCTCATGCGCTACCTCGCACCCAAGCCGGGGCCCATGCAAACGCCCGAGGGAAAAACCGTCGGAGAGCATCAAGGCCTGATGTATTACACCATAGGCCAGCGGCAGGGCTTGGGGATTGGCGGTGCGGGAGAACCCTGGTACGTAATCGATAAGGACATGCCGCACAATCGCCTTATCGTCGCCCAAGGCCACGATCACTGTGCCTTGTACCGCACCCGCCTATTTGCCGGCAAACCGAGTTGGATCTCGGGCTTTGCCCCCGATGGATCTCGCGCGTACGGAGGCAAGACACGGTACCGGCAAACCGATGCGCCTTGCCGGTTCATGGAAGCCTCAGCGGATAGTTTTTCCCTGGCGTTCGACGCGCCTCAGTGGGCTATCACGCCGGGCCAATCCGCGGTGTTGTACGACGCGGACGTGTGCCTAGGAGGCGGAATCATCAGTTGATTCAGGGCAGCCCTTCGATCTCGCCTTGCAAGCGTTTCAGCACCTCGTCGCGGCCCATCAATTCCAAGGTCGCATCGATGGAAGGCGTTTGAGTGGTACCCGTTAACATCACGCGCAAGGGCATCGCCACCTTCGGCATCTTCACGCCATGGGCCTCCACCACCGCCTTGATCGCCGGCGCAATGGACTGCTTGTCCCATGAAATGGCGGCCAAGCGGGCTTGCAGGTCTGTCATCACGGCTCGCAATCCCAGCCAATAGTGCTGGGCCTTGAGTTCCGCGGAAGCGGAGATGGGACGATAAAAGTACACCGCCGCATCACCCAGTTCCACGAGAGTACTTGCGCGCTCCTTAAGTAACGCCATCACCTTGGGCAATGCCGGGCCACGGGAGGTATCGCACCCCGCCCGCTGAACGAATTTCTCGGCCATCCGCGCCAAGCGCTCGTTGTCCGCGCTCTTCATCCATTGCGCATTGACCCAGCTTAGCTTCTCCGGATTGAACTGCGCGGCCGAACGGCTTACGTGCTCCATATCGAACCAGTCCACCAATTGGTCCATGGAAAAAATTTCCTCGTTGCCGTGAGACCAGCCCAGGCGCGCAAGGTAGTTGAGCAATCCCTCGGGCAGATAACCCTCCTCCTCGTATTGCATCACGCTCACGGCACCGTGGCGCTTCGATAGCCGCTCGCCATCGGCACCGAGAATCATGGGAATGTGCGCAAAGAACGGTAGCTGCGCACCCAGGGCGCGAAAAATATTCACTTGGCGCACCGTGTTGTTCACGTGATCGTCACCGCGAATCACGTGGGTGATGTTCATATCCAGATCGTCCACCACCACGCCAAAATTGTAGGTGGGCACCCCGTCGGTACGCATGATAACCAGGTCGTCCAGCTCCGCGTTGTGCACGCTGATAGGCCCCTTCACCATATCGCCGAAGGCGGCCTCCCCGCTATCGGGATTGCGAAACCGAATCACCGGTTCCACTCCAGCAGGCGGCGTCTGGCCGCGTGCATTCTCCGGCCGCCAGCGTCCGTCGTAGCGCGGTTTTTCGCCTCGCGCGCGCTGCTGCTCGCGCATGGTGTCCAACTCTTCACGGCTAGCGTAGCAACGGTAGGCGTGGCCTCGGTTGATCAAATCCTCCGCGGCCTTCGCGTAGCGGTCCAACCGCTGCATCTGGTAGAAGGGGCCCTCGTCATAGCCGAGCTTTAGCCATCGCATGGCATCGAGGATGGCCTGCGTGGAATCCCCGGTGGAACGCTCCCGGTCCGTATCTTCGATACGCAGAATGAACTTGCCTCCATGCTTGCGCGCGTAGGCCCACGAAAACAATGCCGTGCGGGCACCGCCGATATGCAAGTACCCCGTGGGGCTAGGAGCGAATCTGGTACGAACCATGGAGCGAGGAAACCTTGGGGGAGGCCATTGTATGACACCAGCCCTTGCGCGCGCGCATGGACGCCGCCGCTTCCTCTATAATTCGCCGCCTTAATTGGCCGGGGCGGTTAGCTCAGGGGTAGAGCACTGTCTTCACACGGCAGGGGTCGCAGGTTCGAAGCCTGCACCGCCCACCAACTCCGCGGGCCACCAGCAGGTGCTGCGGACAATCCTCGGCTTAGTACCTCCCACGAAACCCATCCTGCCCGCGCAAGTAAGCGCGATTGGTCTGTGCGGTGTTGCGGTTGACCAAAGGCCGACCGTACAGAGGATGCCGCAGGCTGCGCACTTCATGCTCCACGCGAAACAGCGGTTCGTTAGTATCTAGATCCACGATGTCGGCGAAGCGCCATTCGTGAGCATCCGTCTCTAGCGTGATGAGCTTGCGGTCGAGGAGCTTGCGATAGGGGCCGGAGAAATCGCTGATGTAGATTTGCATGTGATGGCCGTCGTAGGGGGGGATGGGGGCCCCGGTCTCGCGAAAGTAGATGCGCTGGCCATCCCCGGCGTTGATGGCGGCGGCAGGCACACCATCGCGGCGAACCGCTTCGCCCTCCGCGCCGATGATTTCCCGGTAGAAGCGCACGATCTTGTCGGCGGTTGAGACCGGCACACCGAATTCGATGTAGGGCATGCCGAGTTCCATGTCCCCGAATTCCGCGGCGGGCGCATGGCAGCGAAAGCGGTTTCCCCACGGACAAGTGACCTCCACGTGCTCGCCACGATCTACAAAGCTGAAGCTTGTGCCCGACAGTGCGGCTTTCGCTTTTTCCAGCCGATTTGCGAGTTCCGCCAGATCCGGCACCACCAAACCGATCGTGCCGCGTACACGTTGCGGCACACCGGTAGGCAGGTGCATCTGGTTGCGCCCGATGTTGATCCACATGTTGTCCATCTCCACCATCATGTAGGGGTCGCGCGTGAGCCCGAGGCCCGATACATAGAACACCGTGGCCAGATTTTGGTCCGGCAGCGTCACGTTCACATGTTCGAGCTTGACGATGTTGCCAACGTCTTCGGTGGTGCGGTCATAGGTGGAATGCATGGATTGGCCCTCGAATGCATACTGCTCGGTTGAAAGATTCACTCTTAATGAAGACGAATTTCATTTCGCGCCCGCTCCAAGTAACGATCGGCGTCTTCTTGCAGCAACAGTCTTTCTCGCACCAACGCCGCAGATGCCGCTTGCACTTTGGCAATGTAGTCATCTCGGTTGGCATAGCGTTCGGCAATGGAGAGCCGGGGATCGCCCGTGGCCTCGCGCGCGGCCTTGTTGGGCGCGAAGGCGAGATAGCTCCCATCGCGGTCCGCGAGTTCGCCTTCTGGGTATGGAGCCTTGTATGCGTTCCATCCGGTATAGGTGGCAAGCGGCACGGCGATGTCCGGCAGGCGAATACCGGCTACCTCGTTACCATCTGAGTCAACCTTGCACACCAGCACGCGATAGGTTTGGCGCGAAGACGTTGGATTCACCCAATCGCCGGGCGGTGCAATGGTGTTGGTGATGGTCATGACTGCGGCGTTGGGAATAGCGGGAAATCCTGTTCGGTCCGCGGGCACCAGCGTCCCCTCTCGCAGTGTGGGCGTACGGCTCGCCGGTGGCGCGCGGCCTGAAACGACCCATTCGCCGAGCGCCGCCAGAAGTGCGCGGATGGCTGGCATCGGATTGTGCGGGTTGCGCGGATTGGCGTTGGGACCAGGATCCATCGTGGCGCCAGCCCGGCCCGCATGCTGGGTGCCAGCGATCATATAAAGGCGTGCATTGTCTGGCAATTCGGCGTCGCGAGTGCCGAGCGGATCGGTGTGCAGCAACGACGCTCCCTTCTGCCAGTATTCCGTCGAGGTGTTGGTTTCGATCAGCTTTGGATCCGATCCGTCGCCGCGAAACAGCGATCCTTTCATGCCGGTGAGCGGATCGGTCATGGCCGCCGTGGAAAACGGAAAAGCGTTTTCCGGAAAATCATGATCCTCGTGCTGGGTGTTGGTGCGCGCCGGTTGGCCAAAGGGTGTGTTGAAGAACAGGCGCCCTACTCCGCCGATGTGCGCCAGCACGCCGTCGAACACCCGGCGGCCTTTCTCATCTCGATTGAAACCCTGGTAGATGTGATCGCGCAAATAGCGCGCGGATTGCGAAATGCCGGCTGCCAGCACGTGCGTGACCGGCCGGCCCGTAATCTTTTCCGCGAAACTGTCGTAACGCAACCAACTCACGACATCCCGTGTGGCGGCAAAGCCCAGCCCCAGCACTTTCGGGTTCTTCGCCCGGTAGTGGAACACGTACAGCACGCCAGCGCGCGGCTTCGATCCTTCCGGAAGAAGCTTGATGGACCGGTTATCGGCAAAACCCCATTGTCCCACCGGTATCTCCATGGGCCGGTCCGCCGCCCGCTCGCGCCACGTTAGACGCGCCTGAGTCTGGTCAAGGCTGGCGGCCTCATAGGAAAGTTTGAAGCTCTCCAACAGTCCCATGCGGGTACCAGACACGAATTCGTCACGTATCTCGCCCACGATGGGATTGCCTTTATCGGTGGCCTCCGGCGCCCGCATCGCGAGGCCGCTATTGGCGCGAGGCGCATCCGGATCCCAACCGGACCACACGAGGGTGTAGCCCATGCGCAGAGGGAAACCGTTGCCCAAGTCCGCCACCGTTCGCGGATCGTTTACGCCCTGAGGCCCATCGGCGATGTTGCCGAACAACATTTTGCGGCCGCGATTATTCACCTCGTAGAGGATGCGTCCATTGCCGCGCGCGGGGTCCTTGGGACGCAGTATGTAAACGCCGGTGCTGTACTCCACGAACCCGCGCACATTGCGTGGCGCCTTGTCGAGGTTGGCGATTCCCCGGTTGGCCGGGTCATGCGGATCAACCTCGCCCCTCGCGGTACCGGTCACGCGCTCGTAAGCACCGGTGGAACCGAACTCGGTCCCTTCCGCCAGCAGGTCCACGCTATCGATGTCCAGTGCAACCAGCACGGCTCAAACGAAAGTGAGGTCAGCCTCGGCGCCCAACATCCACGCACCGACCGTTTCGAAGTGGCCCATTCTTCCTTGCAGATGCTGGGTCACCGTGTGAATGTCGCGAAACCGGCGCTCCAGCGGATGGCTTGCAAACACCGCCGGTGTACCGATGGTGTTGTAGGCGAAATCCACCGCCTCGCGCGCTTGGTGAATGGCATGGGTGGAGGCCATGCGAATGAGAATGCGTTGCTCCACCGTGAGTTTCGCGCCTGGCTGGCAAACCTGATTCCAAGTGTCCGAGACCGTTTGATGCAAGAATGCCCTTGCCGAGCGCAGACCGGCCTCGGCCCGCGCGAAATTCGTTTGTACAGCCGCATTGTCGCGCAACGGTATCTTGAGGCCACGCTGCACTTTCTCGCGGGCAAGATCGGTGAACACCGCCAGCGATGCGCGCGCGATCCCCATCCCCACGCTGGCAAAACCCATCTCGTAGAACTGTAGCGCCGCCAAACGGTACACGGGGCCCGGCTCCCGGCATTCCTTTTCATGGTTGCGCGTCATGGAATGATCGGCGCTAACGAAATGATCGTTGAGCGCGAATTGGTCGCTCGCCGTACCACGTAGGCCCACGGTATCCCAGATGTCGGTCAGCACGGGCTCGTTCGCGGGAACCAGCAGCGTGCGCTCCACCTGCAAGCCGTCCGCATCCATCAACGGCGCGCCATCGGCGCGCCAGACCGGGCCATGGGCCCCTAGCCAGGTGGCGTGGCGCGCGCCGCTGGCGAAGGCCCACACGCCCGTGATCCGGTATCCGCCTTCCACTTCTCGCACCTTGGCCTTGGGGCCGGGACCCCAGGCGAGGACCGCACGCGGATCGCCGAATATCTTGGCGGCAACCGGCGGATCGAGATAGGCCGCCGCCATGGCGCATCCGCCGCCTTGGCTTAAACACCAAGCAGTGCTCGCATCGCCCCGCGCAATGGTCTCGACGACTTGCATGAAGGTCATGGGATCAACTTCGAGTCCGCCCACGCTGCGTGGAAGCAGCAAACGAAATAATTGCGCTTCGTGGAGCTTATCGAGCCACGCCGTGGGCAATCTGCGAAGACGCTCGATCTCGCCCGAGAGCGCCTCGGCTTGCGGCCGAAGCGCTTCGGCGCGAGCAAGGATTTCTCGATCGCCGGTGAGCGCCACCGGCAACGGGTTAGACATATCCACGACTCTCTCCCTAAGCCGGCATAGCCAGAGCCAAAAAGAATGCGCTCGCTTCGGCAAAGTACATGCTACGAACAAGTGGTGAGCCCCTTGTTGATCCCCCAAAACCAGTGCGCCGTTTGCACTTTCTTCCCCAGTTCCGCCATCATTGAAGCCGTAAGTGACTAAGAGGAAGCCGCCATATCGCCGCCTGCTCCTAATTCGTTTGTCCAATAGTACCCGCTTGAGGAATCTGCTTGATCGAGGGGATAAACTAACGCCACCATACATGGAGCCATCATGAAGCGGCCCATCCATTTTTTCAGCGAAGGCGTTCGGCTCGCGGGCGATGTATATCTCCCGCGGGATTTGCGTCCGGGAGAAAAACGCGCAGGCATCGTGCTGTGCCATGGCTATACGGGCGTCAAGGACCTCTACCTGCCAGGCAATGCACAGCGCCTGAACGAGGCGGGATATGTCGTACTAACCTTCGATTACAAGGGCTGGGGCGAGAGCGAAGGCCCGCGCAGCCGCCTGGCTCCTTACAGCCGCGTTTACGACGTACAAGCGGCGCTGTCGTTCCTGTGCACACTGCCGGAGGTAGATCCAGCGCGCCTTGGAATTTACGGCACCAGCTATGGCGGTGCCACGGTCGTCTGGGTGGGCGCCACCGACCCGCGCGTGAAATGCATCGTTAGCGTCGCCGGCGTGGGCCATGGCGAGCGCTGGATGCGCAGCGTGCGGCGGCCCGACGAGTGGTTCGATCTACTGGAACGCTCGGCACTAGACCGCACCCAACGCGCGCTCACGGGCACGTCAGAGTTCGTGGAGCGCGCGGAAATTTTATTGCCAGACCGGCAATCGGCCGAACTCGCCGCCGCCGCGCGCCGCGACAATCCAGCCGCGGTCAACAGCATTCCTCTGGAGTATGCCGACGACACATTGAGCTTCAACCCGGAATGGATCGTGGACAAGATCGCGCCCCGCCCCATATTGTTTATCGCCACGGACAACGACCGCCTCGTGCCACCGGAGGAATCATTACATCTGTACCAACGCGCCGGAGAGCCGAAGAAGCTGGTCGTCTTGAAGGGCTATGGCCATTACGAGGTTTACCTGGAGCCCGCCTTCAGCGAAGTGATGCGCGCCACGCTCGATTGGTACCAGGAACATCTGCCCGCGCGCTAATCGCCGCATGGCGGCCGCTCAATGGCACACGGCTTTTCCTTGATCGAGGACATTACCATCGTTCACTGCCATGAACGCCCATTCGTACTCTCCCGCCCGCAAAGCCAACCTCATAACACCAAAGGAACCGCCGACTTTTGCCTCGCTATGGGGATGCGGGTAGAGATAGGGGCCAAGCATTGCGCCACCGGTCCCGGCGACGAATTGCCGGATGCCATGCGCCGCATCGAGCTGGCCTTCTTTGTTAAGTGGCGCGAGACGCTCGTAATCGTGATCATGACCGCTGAGCGCGACATCCGCTACCGCATCGTGGAGGATACTCCAAAGATTTCTCAGCTTGTTGTTGTTACCGTGCCAGCCATAGGTAAATCGAGGGTGATGAAAAAAGGCAAGGACACACTTGGCACGATGCGTGGCCAAGTCCGCCTTGAGCCAGATCTCCTGAGTCTTGCCTAACGGTGCGTTGACGATGTTGCTATTAAGCGCAACGAGGTGCCAGCTACCAAGGTCGAAACTGTAAAAACCAGATCCTGCCGGTCCCGCGCGCTCGCCCCAATAGTCGTAATACGGTTTCGCTCAGTTCGTGTTGTATTCGTGATTTCCCGGCACGGGACGCGTGCGTTGTTTGAACCTGCCCCAGGTGGGCTCGTAGCAGCGCTGGAATTCCACGGCGCGGCCGTTGGGATAAACCAGGTCACCCAGCACCAACACCGTTCCTGGGATGGATTCAACAAGTTTCGCCGTCGCTTCAGCCGGCGTTCCCACGAAACTTCCGGAACCACACTCGCCGATATCTCCGGCGGCAATGACGATTTCTACCTCCTGAGATACCGGCTTCGCGCCTAGTGCACTGTGCCACGGTTGCGCGGCCACCAGTCCGAGCACCACCACCGACAATGCAGTTCGGGTTGTTGTCCAATTTCTTATCATGTGAATTTCGCTTTGTTACCGGACAATAGCTTGAGGAAATCTTCCACTGCTGAAGGATCATCCTTGATGCGGTCCGCCATCGTTCGTACTTTTCCATCACGATGGCCGCCATTGTCTCATCGCTTCGCAAGGCAAGCGTCATGACTGGCGGCCTGATTCTTAACCCGCCAGCGCCCGCGCAGCCCACAGTGGGACGGAGCGGCATCGTTGGCGCAGAAGCCGCCGGGAGATTGGGCGATGTTGTATGCATGACGGGCGCGACCTGTGAGAAATGCGGGCTGGTGGGCTTCCAGTCCGCTATCTGGCCAGCGGTATGAATACCCGGCGTGCGGGAGTAACCCACTCCCTGCTCTGAGATCTGCGATGCCTCGGTCACGATGAGCCCCGCCGAAGCGCGCTGCGCGTAGTAGAGCGCGTTCAATTCCCCAGGGACGTTTCCCGCCCCTGCACGATTACTGGTCATGGGGGCCATGGCGATCCGGTTGGCGCAATGAATTGCCCCCAAGGCGAGTGGAGCGAACAAGAGATGGGGGTTCATGAACTGTCCCGTGACATATTCGGCGTATAGGAATTGTAGGGTCTAGGGCGTGTAGCATTTGGCTCTTCCCAAATGCCGAGAACTTCCATGACCGCATCCATGAATCCCGAAACATTGCGTGCCCTGCAAGCGCCCCTTAAAGAGCGCTACAAGACGGCACCCGAGTCGGCCCAGATCACGCTCAAGGCCCATGGCCGCCTTGGGGAAGGTATTACCTGTAACGTCGAGACAGGCCGCGCCCTCGCGAAAGCGGGGCTGCACCCCGCCACCGGTGGTGACGGTTTGTCGCTATGCTCCGGCGACATGCTGCTCGAAGCGTTGGTGGCCTGCGCTGGCGTGACGCTAAGCGCGGTATCGGCGGCGCTGGGTATCGATGTACGCGACGGAGAAGTCATTGCCGAAGGCGACCTCGATTTTCGAGGCACGCTCGGTGTCGCGAAGGACGCCCCCGTGGGCTTCCGCGACATCCGCCTAAAATTCAAACTCAAGACGAGCGCCACCCCCGACCAGATCGATACGCTATTACGCTTGACGGAGCGCTATTGCGTCGTTTTTCAAACGCTCAACCATAAGCCTGGACTAGCGATTTCCAGGGAAATTAACTAAGCACTCGAAGATAGATGAGGTCTTCGCCGGCTCCTTCAGATGGTATTTCCGCACGAAACGATGTCACCGCTCGATCACGCGGCATTGCCAAGACGCCCCCGAACATGCTAATGACGGTAACACCCGATTACCAAGAGTATTTACCGCCTTCCGTATCGGCCTTGGAAGATCCGCAAACGGATATTCCTTGCATTGCGAAGGACAGGAGTCTTCTAAAGGGCACCTCTAATAATTCAGCATTCTAGAGTAGTGTGTATGGAATCGATGTGATAAAAAGCCTCGAAGCGCAAAGTGATCCCGAGGCCGATGAAGAAAGACAAACGCAGGAAGCAACCCAAACCCAAGCAGCCTGGATTCTTCGA